>JADLHS010000343.1 GCA_020848635.1 Limisphaerales bacterium | reverse complement strand
TCTGGTGTGACGTGGGAGGCTGTGTTGAAAGCGATTCGCCCGTGGCTGGTGAGATCAACCGGCTTTTGTTATTGCTGCGGAAACAACTTTGAAGGAATTTGCGTTGATATCACTTAACAGAGTAATACTAACTCCGTGTACAGTGTCAACGAATGGCGCGTAGCCTTCGCCGGTCAGCCTCCGACAACCAGTTTTTCGGGTTTGCGCAATGTCCCGGGCGAGCGTCCGGCTTTGGACGGGAGGTCAGCTTGAACCCTAACAGGCAATCGGGGTGGAATGAATTCAGACATCGTCGTCCGCCGTGTGCTCACAACCGCTGTGCCACGCGGCGGAAGTGGTGGCCGACAATCGCCAGTTCCATCCCATAACGGAACTGCCGGGGCCGCCGCAACAGCGTGCTCCAGAAAAATCGCCAGTAGGCCACCCGCCCGCGATGCCACACCCCCAGCAACCAGAACGATTTTACGAACGCCTGCAGGTCCGCCCGCGAAAGCCGCAGGCTCGGGCCCGTTGGCCGATGATTTTTCATGAACGTCCGGATGCGCTGATAGTACGCGCCCGGCTCGTAAAGCTTCTTCATCAGCTCGCGATAGCCCGATTGGAGAAACTCCCGGCTTAACTTCGGCTGGAAATTCAGCGTCGCATCCGTGTTGTTGCCGGTGCTTTTCGCTTCCAGCCGGCCCTCGCGTTTCAAGCGCTGATACAGCCGCGTCTGCGGCAGCGCCGAGAGCAACCCCACCATCGCCGTGACCACGCCTGACCGTTGGATAAACTCGAACTGTCGCTTGAAGATATCCGGCTGATCGCTGTCGAAACCCACGATGAACCCGCCCATCACCTGCAATCCATCCCGCTGCAGCGTCTGCACCGCCGCCAACAGATCGCGCCCCTGGTTCTGCACCTTGCGACATTCCACCAGGGACTCCGCGGCCGGCGTCTCGATGCCCACGAAGACCTTCGTGAAGCCGGCGGCCACCATCAACGCGCGCAGTTCCGCATCATCCGCCAGATTCACCGAGGCCTCTGTGAAGAAGCCCATCTTTGGTTGCGTGCGCCGCCGCCAGGCGATCATTTCGTGCAGTAACTCCCGGGTCCGCGTTTTGTTCCCGATGAAATTGTCGTCCACGATGAACACCATGTCCTGCCAACCCCGCGTTCGCAGGATTTCCAACTCGGCGATGACCTGGGCCGGCGACTTCGTTCGTGGCACCCGCCCGTTCATTACGATGATGTCACAGAACTCACAATCGAACGGGCATCCGCGCGAAAACTGCACGGCCATCGTCACGTACTGCTTCAAATCCACGAGCTCCCAGCGCGGCACCGGCGACAGCGCCATGCGGGGCCGGTTCGCCGCCTGATAGATTGTTTGCAGCCGGCCCGATTCCAGATCCGCCACCAGTTGCGGCATCAATTCCTCCGCCTCGCCCAGCACGAAATGTTGGATTTCCGGAAACGCCTCATGCCCCGTGGTGAAGAGTGGTCCGCCCGCCACCACCCGCTTGCCCAGGGCGGCGCAGCGTGCCACCACCTCGCGCACTGAAGCTTCATGCACCAGCATCGCGCTGAGCATTACCACGTCCGCCCGGCGCAAGTCGTCCTCGCGCAATCGCGCCACGTTCAGGTCCACCACCTTGAGCGCCCACGCCCGCGGCAGCATGGCCGCGACCGTGAGCAGGCCGAGCGGGGGAAACGTGGACTTCTTGGAAACAAAACGCAGGACATGCTTGAAACTCCAGAACGTGTCCGGCGTTTGCGGACTGACCAGCAGAACATTCATAAGCGGAAACTCCAGGGTCGCACCGCTGCGACCACCCAGCGAATCTAGGCTTGGCGTCCGCAGGCGACGAGCGAAAAATTTCACCACGCAGGCCCCCTCGGTTCAACCGAAACCAGCGCGCCTTGTAGTTTTCCCACCGACTGTTACGTTTGCGGCATGAGCAAAATCAAACTCCCCGCCACGGGTGAAGGTTATTTGGGCGAAACGATGGTCCATAAAATTACTCGCGCCGTGGGCGTTGTGGACAGCGTAACCGAGGCCAAAGCCGGCTGGCCGCCGCAGATCACCTTGAAGCTGGCCGACGGCACGTTCAAAAAGGGCCGGCTCAGTGATTTTCGCGAGCCCAGCGCCGCCGAACGGGGAAAAACCTCGTCCGCATAACCGCCGCCGCCACTACCCGGTTCCTTCGCCCTGGTGAAAACCATTGTGCTTCCGGACCCGGCTGGATGAATATAGCGTTCGCCGCAGAACAAACCTATGATTCCGATCCAACCCCTCGCGTCCCGACCGCCGGAAATCAGCGTGACCACGCCGATCAGTCAGGCGCTGGATCGGGTGAAGCGGGTGTTGTTTCAACCGTTCGATCTGGGCCGGTGGTTCATCCTCGGTTTTGGCGCGTGGCTGGCGCATCTGGGCGAGCAGGGCTGGAGCGGCGGTGGCAACTATGGCGGCGGGTCGCATCATGGCGGTTCGGGCGGACCCAATTTCCAGCGGGCACTGGAGCACGCCAAGGATTATTTGACGAGCAACTTCTGGTGGATCGGGCCGGTAATCGTCGCGGTGGTGGTGTTCGGCCTGGCGCTATGGGTGCTGTTCACCTGGCTCAATAGCCGGGGAAAGTTCATTTTTCTCCATTGCGTGGCTTTGAACCAGGCCGAGGTGGTCGCACCATGGAATCAGTTCGCCGGCGTGGGCAATAGTCTCTGGCGGTTCCGGCTGGGGCTGGGGCTGGTCGGGATGGCCGTGATGCTGCCGTTGCTGGCGCTGATCATTGTCCCCGTGTTCAAGATGGTGCTGCGGGGTGCGCCAAATGCAGCTGGCATCGTGGTGGCGGTGGGTGCGTTGCTGGGGTTGATCGTGGTGGCGATCGGGTTTGCTTTGATCGGCAAGCTGTTGGCGGATTTCGTGGTGCCGATCATGTTTCTGCGCGGCAAGCAATGTCTGGCGGGCTGGAGCGAGCTGGGCGGATTGCTGGCGGCCCACCCCGGCAGCTTTGTGCTCTACTTTTTGATGCAACTCGTGCTGGGCATGGCCAGTGGCGTTCTGGTCCTGGTCGTGATCTTGGCGACGTGCTGCCTCGCGGGATGTTTCATGATGGTTCCGTACCTCGGCACGGTGTTGCTGTTGCCGGTGCTGGTTTTCCAGCGGGCGTATTCGCTCCATTTTCTCGCGCAGTTCGGGCCGGCGTATGATGTGTTTCCGCCCGCCGCCTCTCCCTTGTTCGGGGTTGAGCGGGGTGGCGCGGGCATCGCGCATATTTGATTACCTTCTGGCGTGCGCCGATCAGCGCAGGCCGAAGGTTTACGGTTTCAACCTGCTTGTTCACGAAATGTGGGATTGAAATAGGCCAACGGTTCCGGCGTCATGGACCGCAAACTATGCATGCGCGAATTCTAATTCTGGCTGGTTTGGCAGCTACGCTCACTCTGCCGGCCAGCGCGGCCGCACCCAAAACCAATGCCGCATCTTTGCCCCGCATCCGCCTGGCAGCGGACGGGCGCAGCCTGGAAACCGAGACGGGCAAACCGTTCGTTCCGTTTGGCCTGAGCTATTTTCACCCCGGCACCGGCTGGGCGCCGCAGGTGTGGAAACAGTTCGATGCCGACGCCACGCGCCAGGATTTTTCCCGCATGAAGGCGTTGGGGGTGAATTGCGTGCGCGTGTTCCTGAGTTATGGATCGTTTCTCATGGAAACAAACCGGCTCTCGTCGGAGGGGCTGGCCAAGTTCGATCAGTTCCTCGAAATCGCCGAGCAGGCGGGCATCTACGTGCATCCGACCGGGCCGGATCATTGGGAGGGCCTGCCGGACTGGGCGAAAAGCGATCGCTACGCGGACGAGGTGGTGCTGTGCAGCCTCGAGGAATTTTGGCGGCAGTTTGCGGCGCGTTACCGGGGCCGCCCGGTGATTTTCGCGTACGACCTGCTGAATGAACCAGAGGTGCGTTGGGAAACGCCGCCAATGAGCATGAAGTGGAATCACTGGCTTGGCACAAATTACGGCAGCGCGACCAACTTGATGTCGGCTTGGGGGCTGACGAATCAAAATCTGGCATGGGGCGCGATCCCGATTCCGCCGCGGGAGGATTGCGCCGGCTGCGCGCGGTTGCTCGACTTTCAACATTTCCGCGAAGCCATCGCGGATGAGTGGACGCGCCGCCAGGTAGCCGCGATCAAGGCCGCCGACCCGCAAGCGCTGGTCACGGTGGGATTGATCCAATGGTCCGTGCCGTCGCTGCTGGCGGCGGGTTGGCAGTATTCGGCGTTCCGTCCGGCACGCCAGGCGCGACTGGTGGACTTCATGGAAATCCATTTTTATCCGCTTGCCCGCGGCTTCTATGAGTACGGCGCCGAGGACGAGGCGCGGAATCTGGCATACTTGGAAAGCGTCGTGGGCGAGGTGGCGCAGACCGGAAAGCCGGTGGTGATCGCGGAGTTCGGCTGGTATGGTGGTGGCCAGCCGACGTTTGGCAAGCATGCGTTGGCCACGGAGGAACAGCAGGCGCAATGGTGCCGCAAGCTGGTTGAATCCACGGCCGGCCTGGCGTGCGGCTGGCTCAACTGGGGATTCCATGATCATCCGCAAGCCCGCGATGTGAGCCAGTTCACCGGTCTGCTCACCGCCGAGGGCAAGACCAAGGCCTGGGGCCGCGAGTTCAAGCAACTCAGCGAGCGGTACGGCGACCGGAAACTGACTATACTCAAACCGGGTCCGCGCCCGATGCTGAACTGGGATCTCTGCCTTACAAGCGCCGCGGAGCGGGCGAAATTCCGCGAGCGTTATCTCGAGGCGTGGTCGGCGGAACGGAAGTGAGATTGGGAAACGGGCGGCTTGGCAGACGCAGGCGTATGCCCCGGCACTGCCAGCATTAGGATCCAGCCCGGAGCACTAATTAGCTAAATCTTGGCCGTTGACGAGCCGCGCGGCGAGCGTAGGTTGGGGTGAGCGACGAGGTGAGTTATGAAAGGAACCGAGGCGATTGTGCGAGTTCTGCCAGATGCTGCAATTCTTCAACTCTCTGTCTTGGGGTTGCTGTTGCTCTGCTCTCGACCGGTCGCCCAAGGTGCGGGCACGCTGACATCCTGCACCGAGGCGCAGTTGCGTGCTGCGATGGCGGGCGGTGGGTTGGTGACATTTGCCTGCGAAGGGACCATCGCACTGGCTGGCACGATCACGAATGCAGTGAACACTACCCTTGATGCCAGCGGCCATCAAATCACCATCAGCGGCAGCGACGTTCTGCGGGTATTTTACGTAGATACCAACACCACCTTAACAATCGCTAATTTGACAATCGCAAATGGCCGCGCCGAGTTTGGGGCTGGAATTCATAACCGCGGTGGCACGGTAAATTTACGCGGGACCACCATGCGGGCAAATATGGCCATCGCCTCGGGGGGCCAGGGCGGTGCATTGTACAATTGGGGCGGGATGGTCAACGCCACGAATTGTGAATTCTTGGGAAACCGCGCACAGAGTTTGACCAATAGTCTGACCGGAAATGCCGAGGGGGGTGCGGTATTCAACCGGCAGGGCGAGGTTAGCTTACATAACTGTATTTTCAGCGGCAACCGGGCTTCGGCGGCTTTGGCGTCTGGATCGCCACCGTCCATACCTCCAGTGACCGGTGCCAATGGTTGCGGAGGTGTGGTTTGCAATCTTGGCACGCTGAAAATAAGTTTCTGCACCTTTCTTGACAACTATGCCAAGGGCGGGCTGGGTGGCGAAGGCTATCCCGGCGGCACCCAGCCCCCAGGTTATGACGGATCACCCGTGCCCTTCTGGGGTGGCACGGGTGGTGATGGATATGGGGGGGCGGTTTTCAGCACAGGTCCTCTGTGGCTGTATGGCTGCTCATTCGTTGGCAACCTTGCGACCGGGGGAGGTGGAGGCCGCGGCGGCCAGGGAGGTCTTGGTTTGTACGGGGCAACCAGCGGCGGCCTTGGCGGGAGTGGGGGGGGCGGTTTCGGCGCGGCCTTGTTCACGAGCGGCGGAATGGCTCAGATTGCCAATTGTACGATGGTGTCAAATAACTGTGCTGGAGGGATTGGGGGCCCGGGCGGAACGGGCGGCGACGCCGTCAAGGGGGATGGCGCGACAGGTGGTAACGGGGGCGGGGGAGGTTTGGGGATTGGCGTCATTGATTCCCGTGGCGATTGTTTTATCACCAACTGCACAATTGCTTTTAACCTAGGCCTGCCTGGAAGCGGTGGCAGTGGGGGCGACGGGGGATATTCACAGTCTTTTGGTGTGACAGCCCCATCCGGGAATCTTGGAATGGCAGGTAGCGCGACCGGTGGTATCCAAGCAACGGCCTGCAGGATGGTGAACACGCTCTTGGCCGGCAACACCCCAGGGGGGAATGGCAGCGGCACTATCATTGATGCGGGGCACAACCTAAGTTCCGACGCCACCTGTGGCTTTGGCAGCGAAGGGAGTCTCAACAATACTGACCCGAAACTTGGAGCGCTCGCGAATCAGGGAAACTCCACGCTAACGCTGTCGTTGCGCCCGGACAGCCCGGCGATTGACGCAGGTGACAACGCAGCCGCCCCACCGACTGATCAACGTGGCATCCCCAGGCCATTTGGCACCGCGCCCGACATTGGCGCGTACGAGTTCGCTACGCTCCTGCGCGTCAGCCGTTCACCCGGCCACGGAATTGACATAGTGGTTCAGGACGGAATGGGAGTCAGCTGCTGCCTGTGGGTGAGCCCTAATCTGACGAACTGGCTACCGCTCGCTACCAACGTGTTGAGTGCCGAAGGCACGGCGCTGTTCCCCCAGCCACTCAATACTACCGCCGCCCCGCAATTCTATCGCGCGTCCACTCCCTGAACGACACGGGGTTGGGGCGTGCGGCTCAGGCAGGTTGGAGAGGCGGCGCGGGTTGAGGTATGTGGGACGGAATCGGTGACCCTCCATGCCTCGACAAGTGCCGACATTTTGCGCTCAATCCTGCTCTGGTCGAGGCGTATTTGCGTGCTTTACCATCTCCTATGGCAAATCCGGTTCGTGTTTGTTGGTTTCCATTAGTGATTACTCCCGCACCGTCTTTAATCCGGTGCGGATGATGCGGGCGATGAGTTGCGGATAGGCCACGCCGGCCTGGAGCGCGGATTGCGCGAAGTCTTCGTCGGCGGCGAGGATGGGATTCGGGTTGGCTTCGATGAAATAAATCTCGTTGGCCGTCGTGACGCGCAGGTCCACGCGAGCGTAGCCGTCCACCGTCAGCAGCCGGTAAATACGTTTGCAGGTTTGCACGATGTTCTTGGCGAGCGCGGGATCGAGCGCTTCAGCGAACTGGTTTTGCAGCCCCCAACGCTTGCGATATTCCTCGTCCCACTTGGCGCGGTAGGTCGCGATCTTGGGTTCGTCGGGCGGGACTTCCTTGAACACCAGTTCGCGGATGGGAAAAACCTCCAGCTTGTGATTGCCGAGGACGCTCACATACAGTTCGCGCCCGGCGATGTATTCCTCGGCGATGACGTCGCAGTTGTGCGAAGTGTGAATGAACTGGACGCGTTCCTTGAATTGCTCGTCCGTCTCAACAAACGACGCCTGCGAAATGCCGTAGGACGCCTCTTCCTTCAGCGGCTTCACGAGAATTGGAAATTTGAGCCGCTTCGGTCGCGCGAACCGCTTGCCCCGCGGGATGACCGTGAATTGAGGCACCCGGATGCGGTGGTAGCTGAGGATTTTCTTGGAGATGCCCTTTTGCTTGCACAGCGTCAACCCGGTGGAGCCGCAACCGGTGAACGGGACGCCGTGCATTTCGAGGAACGAGACAATGTTCTGATCAAAGGCCCGGTTGTTTTTAAACTGGTCGGCGAGATTGAAGATGATGTCCGGCTGGAAACCGTCGAGTTTTTGTCGCAACAGGTTGAGATCGTCGAAGATCGCGAGGTGTTCGACGGTGTGACCGAGTTCGGCGAGCGCGGTGAGGACGTTCGCCTCGGTCTTCCAATCGTCGGTCTTCAATTCAGCGCTCAAGTCCTGATCGAGCGTTGTGGGCGCAATGGCGTCGAACAGGGCGAGGATTTTGAGTTTCTTATTCACGATTATTTCGTGCGCTTGAATTTGCCGGTGAACAAATGATTCATGACGAGCGTGGTGATGTAGGCGGAGACCTGCAAATTTTGTTTCGGGTCGTAGGCTTTGATGTGCAGGCCCAGCTTGTCGCAACGGTCAATCAATCGCGCAAGCAGCTGGTTGACCCGGTATTTGTTCTCGTTGGTCCACTGGCAGACGGCGTTTTCCAACTCGCGCCGATGGCGGCGCAAATAGACGGACGCCTTCACGCGCCCTTCGACATCCGCCCCGGCGTCGAAGAGTTGCCGCAGGTCGTTATCGTAAAAATCCGGGAACGAATGCTCATACTCCTTGCGCTTCTTCGCGTAATAGGTTTTGAGCTTCACGTTGAGGCAGTCGTAATCCGCAATCTGATATTCCGGGAGGGGCGGCGGCGGTTTGCCCGCGAGCGATTGCATCAACTCGTCCACGTATTCCAGTTTCTGCAGCGCCTTCCAATCCTGGTAGCGCGTGCGCCACTCCAGACCCGGCGTGAGCCAGACGGCAAAAGTCTCGGCGAAGTCCTCGTCCGGATGGCTCTGGGCATACCAGTCGTCGAGGTGCACCACAAAACTGCGGCTGTACGGCCGCGGACGATAAAACGACGGCGTTTCCTCGGCGGAAGACAGGCCAAAGGTGCGCTGCCATTTTCGTTTGCGGAAAACCTGATACGCGTAGGCATAGGCATGCGCCGCCTCGTGGCGAATCAACTTCATGAACCACTCCGGGGTTTCGCCTTCGACTTCGAGGATGATCTTGCGCTCGAGGTGGCGCAGCCGGTCATGGGTGAGAAAGAACGGAATAAAAATCGCCGGGATGCCGACGGGAACAAACCATTCGTCGCCGATGTGGCAGGGCGGATGAAAGGCGAGCCCCTTTTGCGACAGCTCGGCGTAGAGCTGTTGCACGAGGGGTTGAATGGGCGGAACATCCAGCTTCAAACCGAGCTGGGAGATTTTCTTCTCCAGCAACTCGTCGTCACTGAGACAGGCCCAATCCGGGGATTCCATGCGCGGAGACTAACACCCGCGCCGCATCCGCCACAAGCAAAGCTCGGGGTCGGGTCCCGAGTGGGGCGCAGCTTGCCGCCCCTCGGAACGCCGGATTTATCCGGCCGCCACCTGCAACGGCGCTCGCCAAGCCGCGTGAACGCGGCGTTCCGCTCCCAAGTCACTCTTCAGTCCGGCGGATAGTTTCAGGAGGCACTCCCGTCCCGAGCTGGCGCTTATTTTTCAATCGTAAATCCACCGCTGCCAATTAGAATTCGCCCATGGCTTTTGAATATAAAATCGTGCGCCGGGTTGAGTTCGGCGACACCGACATGGCGGGCATTGTCCATCATGCGGTTTACTTCCACTACATGGAGGCGGCGGAAACCGCGTTCTTCCGCTCGCTCGGGCTGTCGCTCGCTTCGCGCCAGGCCAAACCGCTCGTCGGCTGGCCGCGCGTTCATTGCGAGTGCGATTTCTTCGCGCCGTTGCAGTTCGAAGACGAGGTGGAAATCCACCTGCTCGTGGCGAAGAAGAAATCCAAAACCCTGACCTACGCGTTTCGTCTGCACCAGTTGAAGGGCCCGGAACGCCGGGAAGTGGCCCGCGGCCGGGTCGTCACCGTTTGTGTGACCTTGGTGGACGGTCGGATGAAGGCGATCAAAATTCCCAAGGCGATCGGCGACAAGCTCCAGGCTGCACCCACCCGCTTGCTCGTTTGAGCTGAC
>JADLHS010000342.1 GCA_020848635.1 Limisphaerales bacterium | reverse complement strand
TCTGGTGTGACGTGGGAGGCTGTGTTGAAAGCGATTCGCCCGTGGCTGGTGAGATCAACCGGCTTTTGTTATTGCTGCGGAAACAACTTTGAAGGAATTTGCGTTGATATCACTTAACAGAGTAATATTAGATAACCGACGACTTTCGGCCCGATAAACTGAGCGACGGACAAAGGGCGAGTTGGGAACCCAGCCATCTGGCGGCTGGGGCGGGGGTCGAACCCGCTCGCGGTTTCCCGCTTATCCGATAATCCAAACTCAACGGCCCGTCGAAATTGGCACTCCCGATGAGCATCGAACTCATATCTCCCGGACGCATCCGGGCGTTCTATCGCGGTTGAACTCCCACCAACAACCTGACGCTTAGGACGCGCCTGCTCTGTGTTTGAGCTATGGGGACAGAATTGGTGCACGCGCAGGATTGGCGGAATGCCGTGGACTTGCACCACTTGCCCGAAGGCACGCACTGTTTAGCAAACAGGCCTGGCTCGCTTGACCAGTTGACATTCCAGATTGGTGCTGACGTTCGGAGCGGCGAACACGCGGTCGAACCGCCAGTCAGCTTATCGCCTGACCAGAACCACAAGCGCACGATTCCGGTTCAGGCCAAAGTGGTCGGCGTGGGGAGACTTGCACTCCCAAGGCTGTTCGAGTTTGAGTCGAATCGGTCTGCTATTCCCGATGAACCACACGCCGGTCGGCGACCCGGGACTTGCACCCGGAAGGCGCGGCGATTTTAAGTCGCCGGGGTCTGCTGTTCCCGCTGAAGCCAGTCGCCGGGAATTGGTGGGCATGAAGGGACTTGCACCCCCAAGGCTGCCAGATTCTGAGTCTGAACCCTCTGCTGTTCGGGTTTAACCACATGCCCGTAAATTGGTGCATCCGGCAGGACTCCCACCTGCAAACTCTCCGTTCGAAGCGGAGCATGATTGTAATTTCACCACGGAGGCGGAAATGGTGGGTTGCCTCGGATTCGCACCGAGTTCTCGCCGGTTAAGAGCCGGGACTTCACTGTCAAAGTTTGCAACCCAAGCGAACGCGAAGGCGGAGTTGAACCACCGCGGCCAGATCTGTGAAGTTCTGACTGACACCGGGATTTCGCGTCGCAAAAAAGACTCCCAAGCGCACCGAATCCGGTTTCCGGCCTGGTGGCCGTGCGCAAGCACCTTCGACCGTGCGGGGTCTCTGCCAGCAGACCGGATTCGCTTTGGAAATGGACGGGCACGAGAGTAACGCTCTCTCTACTCCGGTTTGGAAGACCGGCGTGTGTCTATCAACACCTGTGCCCGATAAGATGGAGTCCCGTGCGAGAGTCTCACTCGCTTACGTGGTTTTGCAGACCAGTGCCTGGGATGTTCGGCTAACGGGACTTGATCAGGTTTCGATCACCAGTGCGGGATCGAAGCCTATGTGCGGCTCAGAAGGATAGGCGAAGCCGCTTGTTCGACAGAACAGCCTCACTCGTGGCGGAGGGCCTCAATCGGATCGAGCCGGGCCGCCTTCCGGGCGGGGACGTAGCCAAACACCACCCCCACCACCGCCGAAAACGCAAAGCCGATCAGCACAATCGGCGCGTTGAAGACGAAGGGGACTTGCAGCACGCCGGCGAGCGAGGTGGAGGCCAGCAGGGCGAGGACAATGCCAATGAGTCCGCCGAGGGAGGAAATCACGACCGACTCCACCAGGAATTGCAGCAACACTTCGCGTTCCAGGGCGCCGATGGCCAGACGCGTGCCGATCTCGCGCGTCCGCTCGGTCACGGAGACGAGCATGATGTTCATGATGCCAATGCCGCCCACCAGCAGGCTGACGGCCGCCACGGCACCGAGAAGCATCGTCATCATGGTGGTGGTGCCGGAGAGCATGGAGGCGATTTCCTTCATGTCCATGACGTTGAAGTTGTCGTCCTGGGTTGCAGAAAGATGACGCCGGGCTCGCATCAGGCGGGAGATGTCCCGGCGGACGCGATCCGTGGAGACTCCATCTTGCACGGAGACTTGAATCATGCTGACGTCGTCGTTGCCGGCGATGCGGCGTTGAAAGGTGCGAAGCGGAACCACAATCACATCGTCCTGATCCTGGCCCATGGTGTTCTGGCCTTTAGCTTCGAGCAGGCCGATGATTTCGCAGGAGAGCTTTTGAAGTCGAATCCGGCTGCCGATGGGATTCTGCCGGCCGAACAACTTCGTGCGAACCGTTTCGCCGATGACACAGACCGCAGCACCCAACCGAACTTCGCTGGCGGTGAAGGCGCGGCCGTCCTTCATGCGACGGTTGCTGAGGGGGAAGTATTGCTCGGTGGTGCCGGTGACAGTCGTGGCCCAGTTTTCGTTGGCGTAGATGGCGGTGGTGGAACGGCTCGAGATTGGAGCCACCGCCGCGAGTGACGGCACATCCCGCGCAATCGCCTCGGCATCGGCCAACTTGAACGGCGCCGCGCCGGAACTCTGTCCGGGCCCCATGCGCTTGCCCGGACTCAGCATGAGCAGATTGCTGCCGAGGCTGGCGATCTGGTCGGTGACCTTCTTGGTCGCACCGCTGCCGAGGGTTACCAGGATGATGACGGAGGCCACGCCGATGATGATGCCCAGCATGGTGAGGATCGAGCGCATGACATTGCGCCGGAGTTCGCGCAAGGCGAGCAGCAAGGCGTTTCCGACCATGGCAATCATACGGTCTGCTCCTTTTTCGCGTGGTCGTTCTCGATCAGGCCATCCTTGAAATGGACGATGCGCATGGCAAATGCGGCCATGTCCGGCTCGTGCGTGACCATGACGATGGTGATGCCCTGGTCACGGTTCAGAGACGCGAGCAACTCCATGATCTCGACGCTGCGAGCGGAATCGAGGTTGCCCGTCGGCTCATCGGCGAGCAAGACGGTGGGCTGGGTGACGATGGCGCGGGCGATGGCGACGCGCTGTTGTTGTCCGCCGGAAAGTTCGCCGGGCGTGTGATGTTCCCAGCCGGTCAGGCCGACTTGTTGGAATGCCTGTTTTGCCTGCGCATGCCGCCCCGCGCCGGTGTGGCGATAGATCAGCGGCAACTCGACATTCTCAATCGCCGACGTGCGTTTGAGCAGGTTGAAGCTCTGAAAAACGAATCCCAAGTAGTGCCGTCGCAGCAGCGCACGCTGATTGCGGGTGAGCGTGCCGACCTCGATGCCCTGAAACCGATATTCGCCACCCGTCGGGGTGTCGAGACAACCCAGGATATTCATGCAGGTGCTTTTGCCTGATCCGCTGGCGCCCATGACGGCGACGAATTCGCCGCGCTCAATGCGCAGGTCCACGCCCCCCAGCGCCTGCATCGCAGCGCTGCCGGTGCCATAGACCTTGGTCACTCCCCGCAGTTCGATGAGTGGAACACCGTTTTCAGGCTGGGGCGCAATCGTGTTCATCGGGAGGCGCTGACTTCATCCGTGACTACTTCTATGCCGCTCTCGATTTGGCCGCTGGCGACTTCGGTGTGGAGGCCGTCGCTCAGGCCTTTCGTGAACGAGAGGGCGGCGAGTTGCCCGTTGCGAAGGGCCCAGACCTGCTGCTCCTTGCTCCTGGTGTCCGGCTCCTCAAATTTGCTGGCATTCATGCCGGGCGGACGGGGCAGGAGCATTCCGACCAAGCCGCCGCCGCGCGCGGAGCCGGACGCGCCTTTGGTGGACGGCGCGAATCGCAGGGCGGCGTTGGGCACCAAGACAACGTTGTCCCGCTTGTTCACCGTGATGACAGCGGTGGCCGTCATGCCCGGGCGCAAGACGAGGCTGGAGTTGTCCACCTTGAGCACGGTCTTGTAAGTCACCACTCCTTCGACCGTCTGCGAGCCGTAGCGAACTTGCGTGATGCGCGCCGGGAAGGTCCGGTCAGGATAGGCGTCCACGGTGAAGGTGGCGTCCTGCCCTTCCTTCACCTGGCCGACGTCGGCCTCATCCACGTCCACCTGCAATTCCATTTGGGTCAGGTCCTCGGCGAGCGTGAACAACGTTGGCGACTGGAACTGCGCGGCCACGGTCTGGCCCGGCTCGACGGCGCGCTTCAGGACCACGCCGTTGATCGGCGACTTGATCACCGCCTTGGTGATGTCCGTGCGAATCACATCCAGCGCCCCCTGCGCCTGGGCCACCGAAGCTTTGGCGCTGGCCTCGTCGGCCTTGGAACGGGCGAGGTTGGCCTTGGCGGTGTCGAGATCGTTTTGCGATGGCATCTTGCCACCGCTGAGTTCATGGACGCGGTTGAGACGACTGAGTTGCGCCTCCGCCTCCTGCACACTGGCCTGCGCCTGGAGCACTTTGGCGCGGGTGGCTTCAAGCGCGGCCTCGTTCTGCTGGGCCTGCGCATCAAGGCGGGTGGTATCGAGCCTGGCCATTACCTGGCCAACCTTGACCTCCGAGTTGTAATCCACTTCCACCGACTTGATGGTGCCGGAAACTTCAATGCCGACATCCACCTTCTTGAGCGGCTCCAACGTGCCGGTGGCGCTCACGGTGACGACGAGGTTGCCGCGTGTGGCGGGCTCGGTGACATACTTCACGGGTTGCGACTTCCTACCCAACACGGAGAAAAGCAGGACTGAGACCAGCAGCGCGGCCAAGGCCCAAATCCACCAGCGACGACGGCGGGGTTTTACGTCAGAGACACCGAGCGTCTTGGAAATTTGTTCGGTTTGGAGTGCGGGAATATTGCTCATGACTATTTCGATGAAGCGGTTTGTTTTGCGGCCACGGGGACGGCATTGCTGGGTGTCCAACCGCCGCCGAGGGATTTGTAGAGACCAATCAGGTTGGAAGTCACCTTGGCCTGGCTGACGGCGAGTTGGTCCTGGGTTGACAGCAACGACTGCTGCGTGTCGAGCACGGTCTGAAAACTGACCAGCCCGGAGTTGTATTGGAAGCGGGCCAGCTCGAAAGCGCTTCGGCCAGCTGTCATTGCCGCGGCGAGCGAGTCGCGGCGCGTCTGCTCGTTGGCGTAAGCCACCAAGGCACTTTCGACATCCTTGAGGGCGTTCAGGACAGTGTTCTCGTAATAACTCAGCGCCTCTTCCTGTTTCGCCGTTTGCAGCTTGATGTTTTGCCGGATGCTCCCGCCGTCGAAGAGCGTCCACGCGGCTTTAGCCAAGCCTTGGGCCGCGCGGGCGCTGGCGGAGTAGAGGTTGGCGTATTCGAGAGACTCCAACCCGAGGGTGCCCGTCAGGGAAAAACTCGGATAGAGCTGCGCCTTCGCGACGCCGATTTGGGCCGTCTGCGCGGCGAGTTTCCGCTCGGCGGTACGGACATCAGGACGCCGCCGCAGCAGATCGGCCGGCACCCCAACGGCCACTTCGACCGGTGTGCTTGGAACTGGTTGTTGCTCCGCAAGCAGGTCGTGTAACGCGCCGGGCGGTTGGCCGAGCAGGATGGCCAGACGGTATTTCGCCTGCGCGAGACTCGTGCGTAGGGTCGGCAACTGAGCGCGAACCTGCTCCAGACTTTGTTTGGCTTGGTCCTCGTCCAGTTGCGTGGTCAGCCCCGCCTCGCGCCGCCAGCGCGTGATGTCATAGGTCTCAGCGCGAATGAGCGCGTTCGACTCCGTGATCGAAAGCAACTCCTGATACGACCGGACCTCCACGTAATTGAGCGCCACCTCGGCCAGGAGGCTGACCTGCACATCACGCAGACTTTCTTGCGAGGCCTGCCAGGTTGCGGTGGCCGACTCTAGCGAGCGGCGCGTGCCGCCGAAGATGTCCAGTTCCCAACTGGCATCCAGGCTGGTGGTATAGAATTCCGCGGTCTGGCCGTTCCCGGCTTCCTTGCTGGCCGTGGTCCGACTGGCCGAGGCGTTCGCGCCCACGGCGGGGAAGAGAGGCGCTTTGGCAATGCCCCGCTGGGCCCGGGCCTCGCGCACGCGCGCCTCCGCCTGGCGAATATCCAGATTGCCCGCTCTTGCCCGCTCCACCAAATCTGAGAGGACCGGGTCGTTGAACACCGTCCACCAGCGATCGAGGAGATTCGTATCAGCGGCGTTTCCCGTGAGGCCACCCTGAAGCTCGCTGGTCCAGTTGGTTGGCGTTGCCGTTTGAGGCGGCTTGTAGTCGGGACCCACGGTTGTGCAGCCTGAAATACCGAGCAAACAGGATGTGAGAACGACCGTTAGGCAGATGAATTTGGCAGCTTTGCGTTTCATCGTGTCAGTCCTTTGGGAGCGGTGCCCGGAAGGCTGCGGCGGCAAATGCCACAAAGCGCCGAATGTAGGTCTCGGCATCAACTTGAAACCGCGGGAGTCCGGGCGGCGGCTTCCGATCCAGCAGCAGCAATGATTGATGCAGACCGCCCATGAGCAGGTGCATCCGCCAGAAAACATCTTCGGGTGAAAGATTGGGCATGACTCGTGACAATGCGGCGTCAAAGCGTTTCACTACCGGCGTAAAGTGGCTCCGCATTACCCTTTCCATGACCGGATTTGGATCCACAAAGCATCGGGCCATCAATTTTCCAAACGTGATTCCGCCGCGCTTGGGGTCCATCGCTTCCTCCACCACCGGCCGAAAGATGGCTTCGAGGACGGCTTCCAATTTGGGAGGCCGGTCGCCCGCAGCCCTTTCAACCGCTTCAAGCGCCCGAAGTCGTTCCTGGGTGCTTGGGACCAATCGGCGCTCAAAGACGGCCTCAATCAGCCCATCCTTGGTGCCGAAGTGATAGTTGATGGCCCCGAGATTGGCTTCAGCCGCCGCGATGATGTCCCGGATGGACACGGCATCGAGGCCCCGCTCGGCAAATAGGCGCTCGGCTACATCAAGCACCCGCTCACGGGTCTCAGCGGGTGCCTTCTTGGCCTGTGCTGTGATTGCAGTGCGCTTTTTTGAATTCATACGGTCGTATGAATCATACGACCGTATGAACGTTTGTCAACTCCCCTTCGACAAGTTTCTTCAACCTGTGAAACACATGATTGCGACACCTCTGGATCTGAGGGATAGAAGATCATCGGGCGATGCAAATGGGCAAGTGGCGTGATCGAACGAAGGCAGTCCGTGCCGGGAATCGAGCCTGGACCGCCACGGCTTTCGCCACGGGCGCTACGCCTCCTTATGGTGGAGGATATTGAACACTTAATACCTACTAAATCCTCCAGCTTTGCTGGAGAGACTCCTGGAGTTTGACAGCTCCGGGAGTCATTGCGGAGTCTGATTTATCAACACTGTAAAGCGCAAAGGCCACGCTAGTCTGCCGAAGATTGGAGGTGCAAACCGCACCTTTACCAGTGCGCCTGGCCCTGCTTAGGGCGGGCAGCAGCATGGCTGCAAGCATTGCTATAATGGTAATCACCACCAACAGTTCAATCAGCGTAAACCCACCAAGTCGCCGCCGTCTG
>JADLHS010000341.1 GCA_020848635.1 Limisphaerales bacterium | reverse complement strand
TAGGGGCGCCATGCGTACACTGCTCCTCATACTCGCGCTAAACCTCGCGGCTCTGGTGGCGAACGCCCAACCATTGCGCCTACCAGATCCCCTCCCCACGCCTACGCCTGAGCAAGCATACACAAATCTGCTCACAATCAGCCGCTTTGTATTCGGGGGCAGTTTTGGCCCTGACGGAGGTCCCTCGCAGGGAGAGAGGGCTTACCGGGCGATCGCTGCCAGCACCAACGCCGTCCAGCTTTTTTCCGCGGCGTTTAGCAACGGGAACACCCAAGCGAAGTGCTATGCATTGTGTGGTTTTCGCCAATTTAAGCCCAGCATTTTCGAATCGTACGCTGGGTCGTTGCGGGCCACCAACCCCTTCGTCGACATCACCTTTTCTGACCTGCGACGGCTGGCCCTTGCTAGCAACATCGTCGCCCGTATTTCCAGTGGTTACTATGATGTATATCTCAGGGATATTCAGCCCAAGAGGCCCTAACGAGCGCGGTGCAGGCAAGGGCGGGATCGCCGTTCTGTGGCGTGCTGGACGCGTTTGGCCCGCCCTGCCTGACCGCGAGCGTTCGACCAAGTCGCCATGACCCGTGCAAAGCGCCACTTGCGATTTGTTCTTGTTGCGGTGGGTTTCGTGCTCATCGCGGCGGGGCAAGTGGCAGCCTACTGGTGGCACTACAAGCTGGCTCCGATGCGGCACTTGGCCGATCCGGCATGGCTTGCGGCTCATTCCGAGGCAGCGCGGTGGGAGGAGGAGCAGAAGGATTACAGACGATTGGGAAGTTCACCGGACTTGTGCTTTCGAGGTGATCGGATCGGATTCTACGGTGACAAGCAGTGGTTCCTGTGGTTGGACGACCGGATTCGGAATTCTGAGAGTTTCCGCCATTGCGGCTGCACCGAGTATGCTTTGGCGTTGATGGCGAATCGGCATGTTGCCTCGTGGGCGCAGTGGACCGACGCGAACCGCGGCCGTTCACAGGAGGAGTGGATCAGGGATGGTTTCTTGGATTACGACGTTGCGGCCCACGTGCCTCCGACCTCAGATGACACGCTGCCGTTGCTCCGCCTGCTCGGTCGCAAGAGCTGGAATGTCCTCTGGGGTGGACCGCAAGGCACAAACGCTCCTGAGGCAGTTCCGAGTTACGTCCACTACAACGCCTACCGTTGGCTCCGGGATTCCGGGTTTGAGCCGGGCAAGTTCGTATCGTCGAACGCCACAGTCGTCGCAGAGTCTGACATCACTGCAGGTCTTCTCCGGTATTCTCAGTGGCGGTCGGCTTATCCGGGACACGGTAGCTTGGGTGTGCTGGCTTTCGGCACAGCCAGCTCGACCGGCTCTGACTTTGATATGCGGCCAGTGATCTCCAAGCCGTGGGTTGTAGTCGGAGTTGACTGTTTTATCGCGGGTTGCTTGATTGGCGGAGCCGTGTTGGTCTGGCGCTTCACGAAGAGGACGGCAGACGCAAACCGGGCCGGATGCGCTGCACCGAATGGCGGCCCCGCCACGCAGCTTAGCAATTCGGAAGTCACGGAGGGGCCGCCCTCGGTGAGCTGAATCGTTAAGCGCAATTCGATGAATGAAGCATTCACAGTCAAGACGGGTGCCACATACGCTATGTGGGACATCGAATTGGGTAAGCTACGCCAGGAATCATATACCATAGGCACATCAGGTCCAATGGAGCGCATGTACTTGCGTGAATCTCTCACGATTTGTGATATTTCATTTCGCACTCCGATATCTGAGATTCAGGCAGGAATGTGTGGCACGATGACGCATGGTGAGGATGCTTGGAGAGTGCGAGTCGTTGGTGTGTTGCCGATGCTGGATTCACTTGAGGTGCGAGGTCTGGCGCTCGTATCGGCACGGAGCGAACGGCTTGATTCAGCACCTTCCCCTGAGCCGCCTTCGGTCGTGCCGGAGGTTTACACACAGTTTTACGATTTGTGAGACAAAAAGCGCCTAACACCTGAAGGAATGTAGTTAACCCGGAGCGAAGCGGAGGGTTAATTACATTCCCGGGTTGAACGAATCCGCGGCCAAGGTACAGCCGGTCTCCCTACGCGGCTTCGGCTTTTTCTGAAGGACTCGCTTTGCGATTTGTTTTTCCGACCCCACTCCGATCCGCTCTCCGTCCGGCGGTTTGCGGAGGGCTTCGGGCCGCCAGCCAGGGTGCGCCGCCCCACTCTTCGTGGCAATGCAAAGCCCGGCGTCCCGCGATGGCGATCGCGTTTGGCCAGGATCAAGACGGGCGGGGCGCAACGGGTCATGGCGGTCGGTTGGGAAACCGCATTCGCTGGCCGTAAACGGGTCGGCTCTTGGTATTGATCACAACTGCCTTTCCTTGCTTCCAATTCAACCATTCACACACTTCCTGTGTCCCGGATTGTTCGCAACCCACGCCGCCAGGTGAAGTTGTTCGTCCCACCCCATTTCAACCTGCTAATAAAATCGTGCGCCCCTGAAACACCAAATTGGCTTGCGCTGCTCGGAGTCAAATTAGTTCGCGCTGCATTGCTCGCCGGATGGCGGGTGGCGCTGCCACCGGCTCGCTCTTCGCGTACTCAACCACCACGGGCGCGCAACCGGCGTGAGGCTTCTCCGTCAGGCCGCTCGCGCGGCGGAGGTTTTGGAAACCTCGCTTTGGAGTTTCAGCCTTCAGCCTTTCCGGTTTCAGCATTTTCCAATGGCCTCGCCGAGCCGGCAGGATGCTTTCGCTCGCTCTGGCAGTCGCCGGCTGCCGAGACCGCCAAACCCGTTCGGGCGCAGTCCCGGATCAACCGCCGGAGGCCGCGATGCTGCGCATATCGGCCAACTGGGTGCAGGCACGTCTGCCAATACGGCGCGAGGCTTTGCCTGTCGCCGAGGACAGCTGGCCAGGCTCTTCCTGCTTGCGGGTCGCAAACGCGGAAATGCCGGGCACACAGTCGTTCACTTTTTCAGCGAAGGACACACGGCGTTTCCCAACGGTCGTAACGCGATGATTTATAGCTAAGCCAACAGCGGCCTCACGACCTCGCCACTGACATCCGTCAGGCGGAAATCGCGACCTTCAAAACGGTAGGTCAGTTTGGTGTGATCAATGCCCAGGCAGTGAAGCATGGTGGCATGGAAATCATGCACGCCGACCGGCTTCTCGGTAATATTGTAGCCGAAGTCGTCGGTCGCTCCGTAAACCAGGCCCGGTTTCATCCCGCCGCCTGCCATCCAGAGCGAGAAACATCGCGGATGATGATCGCGGCCGAAGTCGTCCTTCTTGATTTCGCCTTGGGAATAGGCCGTGCGACCGAACTCGCCGCCCCAAATCACCAGCGTGTCATCAAGCAGTCCGCGTTGCTTAAGGTCCTTGATCAAGGCTGCGCTCGCTTGGTCGGTGTTCTTGGTCTGGGTTTTGATGCCGTTGGGCAAACCGCCGTGATGATCCCAATCACGGTGGCAAAGCTGGATAAACCGCACCCCGCGCTCCGCGAGCCGTCGGGCCAGGAGGCAGTTGTTCGCATACGATGCCTTGCCCGGTTCGGCGCCGTACATTTCAAGAATTTCCTTCGGCTCCTTCGCGATATCCACCAACTCCGGCACGCTGGTTTGCATGCGGAACGCGAGCTCGTAGTTCGAGATATGGGTGGCAATGGCGGGATCGCCAAGCGCACCAAGCTGTTTGCGATTCAGTTCCTGCATGGCATCAATCAACTCCCGCCGCCGCTGGCCGTTGACCCCCGGCGGATTGGAAACATAAACCACTGGATCGCCTTGGTTACGAAACTGCACGCCCTGATAGTTGGCGGAGAGAAACCCGTTACCCCAGTAATGCCCTTGCAACGCCTGCCCGCCGCTGCCGCTGGTGAGCACCACAAACGCCGGCAGATCGTCGTTCTCGCTGCCCAGGCCGTAGGCCAGCCATGCGCCCATCGTCGGTCGGCCCGGCTGTTGATTGCCCGTGACCATGAACGTGACCGCCGGATCGTGGTTGATCGGTTCGGTGAACATGGACCGGATGATGGTGATGTCGTCCACGATGCGGCCGATGTTGGGTAAGAGGCCGCTCAGTTCAACGCCGGATTTGCCATAACGCTTGAACTCGAAGGGCGAGCCGACACACCGCAACACCGCCTGGCCCGCCGTCATGCCGGTGATGCGCTGTCCCTTGCGAATGCTGGGCGGCAGTTCCTCGCCGGTCATCTCCTTCAACTTCGGTTTGGAATCGAACAGGTCGAGGTGCGACGGGGCGCCGGATTGAAACATGTAAATGACGCGTTTGGCCTTCGGGAGCGTGTGTAAGTTTTGGAGCGCGCCTTTCGCT
>JADLHS010000340.1 GCA_020848635.1 Limisphaerales bacterium | reverse complement strand
GATGCTGGAAATTCTGCAAGCCGAGCCGCGACCGACCCGCGGCTTTCTTTTACATAGCTACGGTGGGTCGAAGGAAATGCTCAAGCAGTTCGCCGACCTGGGCGCATATTTTTCCCTGCCCGGCAATTATGCCCACGAGCGGAAGGTCCGGCAGCGCGAGACTTTCCAGCACGTCCCGGCAGAACGGTTGTTGATCGAAACGGATGCGCCCGATCAGAACCTGCCGGAATTGCGGAGGGCGGAGGGCGGAGGGCGGAGGGATGCAACGCCGAGCTTCATCCGCAACGCGAAAACCTATCCGCTCACCGATTCCGCAAGCGGCCAGGCGCTGAATCATCCCGCCAATTTGGCCGCGGTGTATGCGTTCGCCGCGGAATTACGCGGGGTGACGGGGGACGTGTTGGCCACACAAGTGGAGACCAACTTTCTGCGCCTGTTCGGCGGGCTTTGACTCACCGGCAGGCCGGATTGGTGGTGATCATTCCTTCTCGACCATGACCAGACCGGCCTTGGCGTCGTAAACGAGCTTCATCCCCACCGGCGCCGGCGGAATCTTCGGGATGAACTTTTTCTCCACCACTTCATCCAAATCCTTGGGGAAGCGGCCTTCTTGCACGTAGAACAGTTCGATGGCCTTGTTGAGCGCGCCGGTATCCACAGCCTTGATGGCGCTTTTCTGGGCCTTGGCGGCAGACTTCAAGTAATCCGCCGGCGCCGTGGCCGCATCGGGGGCGGAATTGGATTTGGCGGGGGCGCCGGGCTTTTCTCCACAACCGGCAAGCAGCACGCCGAGCAGCGACACGAGGGCAAGGGTTGGTTTCATGGCGGCATCATATTTCCACCTGGCAAAAAACCAAGGAGAACTTGCCAGGGGATGGTGGAAAAAAACCGGGCGCCCAAAAGACAAACCGGGCCGAAGCCCGGTTTGCGTGATTACATCTTTTTCGCGGTGCGAATTACGGCGCCGCCGGGGCGTTCGTCGAAGGCGCCGCCGGGGCGGTTGGAGCAGCTTCTTCCTGCTTGCAGCCGGTCAACAGCGCCGTGGCAACCAAAGCCACCAGCGCGACGATTGAGAATAATTTCTTCATAGGGACGTTAGCTTCGGTAACGGCGGGCCGGAGGACAAGCCTTTTCTTGGGCCTTTTCCCGGGCGGCAAGGGTGCGAATTAACTTTTGCCCGGCGCGGGTTTCGATTTAATGACCGCATCGCGAACGCCATGAAAGCCATCCGCCCCCAAACCGCCGCGGCCCAACTCAATCAGTTTTCCCGGTCGCGCCCCACGCTCGCGCTCGTGCTGGGCAGCGGGTTTCAGCACGCGCTGGCGACGATGGTGATCGAGCGGCGGATTCCCTACGCGAAACTGGCAGGGTTTCCACCCGTCGGCGTCCGCGGGCATACCGGCGAATTGATCTTCGGCCAGTTGGCCGGCACCCCCGTGATCGGGTTGAGCGGGCGGGCGCATTTCTATGAAGGGCATGCGATGGATTGCGTGACGTTTGCCATCCGGGCGCTGGCGGAGTTCGGCATCCGCGATTTGCTGCTAACGAACGCCGCGGGCGGCGTGAACCGCCGTTTTCGGCCGGGCGATTTCATGGTGCTGAGCGACCACATCAATCTCATGGGCGTGAACCCGCTGCGGGGAGCGACCGTGGCTGGCCGGCCGCGCTTCGTGGATTTGACGCAGGTTTACGATTCGCAGTTGAACGCAATGCTGCGGGAGGCCGGGCGAGCGGCCAAAATCAAACTACGCCGCGGCGTTTATCTCGCGGTCAGCGGGCCGTCGTATGAAACGCCCGCCGAGGTGCGCGCCTTTGCCCGGCTCGGCGCGGACGCGGTCGGCATGAGCACCGTGCCGGAAGCGATTGTGGCGCGCCAATGTGGCATGCGCGTGGCGGCGCTGTCGTGTATCACGAATCTCGCGGCCGGCCTCAGCCCGACGCCCCTTTCGCACGCTGAGGTGCTGGCCACGGCCGAACGGGTGCAAGCCGCCGGCGCCAACCTGCTCGCAGCTTTCGCGAAATATCATGGCCAGACCAGCTTGGAAGGCAGCAATAAGCATGAAGCGTGAAGAAAAAGTGTCCCCGCGACGGTTGATGACCGCGGCGATCAAAGCCCGGGAGCGGGCGGTCGCGCCGTATTCCAAATTCAAGGTCGGCGCCGCCGTCCTCACGCGCGCCGGCAAAATCATCGGCGGCGCCAACGTGGAAAGCGCGAGCTACGGTTTGACGTGTTGCGCCGAGCGGGTGGCGCTGTTCAAGGCGCTGACGGAGGGGGAAAATGATTTCATTGCCGTGGCCGTCGCGGCACGAACCGACGGGGGCGCGATGCCCTGCGGCGCGTGCCGGCAACTGCTGGCGGAGTATGCCAGGCAAGCGCAGGTATTTGTCGCGGACAGCCGTCGCCCCAGGCAGATCAAGGCATTTACCGTCCGCGAACTGCTGCCCGGTGCATTTCTGACCGTGCCGTGAATTTCACAACGGAATGGGGGCGGATGCCGCAAACCGTCCACGAATGAGGTGCGTGACCGCCTTGACGGCCAGTTCGATGGGGAAGATCGGTTTGGCAATGAGGTCGTTGCCGCCGGCCAGGATGCTCTTGGCGCGGCTCTCGAAATCGCCGTGGGCGGTGATGTAAATGACGGGCGTCTTTTCGTAGCCCGGCAGGCAACGGATCTTGCGGCAGAGCTCGTAGCCGTTCAGTTGTGGCATTTCGATGTCGAGTAGGAACAGATCGAAGCGGGTTTTGGCCAGCAGATCGAGCGCCGCCAACGGGTTTTCCGAAGCCTGGGCACTGAGCTTGGCGCGACTCAAGGCGGCCAGCGCCATGCGATTGACCAGCGCATCGTCATCCACAATGAGGACTTCGCCCGTCAAGGTCTCGGCCCGCCGCACGGAGCGCGCATCCTCAAAGAGCAACGCAAGGTAATCCAAGGAGGAAACCACCGTCCGCGCGGTGGACGGGTTGATAAACTGGGGTTTCTCCACCAACTCGAACAGCAGCGCCTCCACCGCGCCCCCCATCAGGGCGAGGTGATGACAGCCCGCCAACCCGGCGGCGCCGGTGAGGTGATGCGTCTGGCTGTAGAGTTCGGCGAGATTGCCCGAGCGCGCGGCGGACTCGGGACTGGATTTAAACTCCAGACAAAGTTCGCGCAAGTCACCGACCACGCTTACCGAGTTCGCAAGAAATTGTTCGCGGGCTGGATCGGGCACGTCGGTGGGAGCGAGGGGAGCCGCCGGCGCCGGCGGTATTTCCGGCGATCGGGAGTTCAGGTTGAGAAGCTGGCCGGCGATTTCCAGCATCTTGTCCGGCGTACAATCGGCCTTGACGATGGCGCGCGCCACACCCAGCGCACTGACGGTCCGCGCCTGATCACTCATGAACGCGTTGGTTAAAACCACGACGGGCAGTTTGGCCAGCTTGGGATGGGTGCGGATAAACCGCAGCACGTTATCGCCGGAGAGCTTGGGCATCATCAGATCCAGCAGCACCAGATCCGGCGTGTGGGCGCCCAGCAACTGGATCGCCTGCAAGCCGTCCTCCGCCAGCGCCACCTCGAAGCCGCCTTGCTCCAGCTTGCGCTGATACAGCAACCGCACCACCGCGTCGTCATCCACCAGCAAGATTTTTTTCATGGCTCTGGACGGGTCAACTGGCCACCGGCGCACCGGGCAGGAACACATGGAACGCTGTCCCCACTCCGGGTTGGGTGACGACCTGCAACGCGCCGCCGGCTTCCTGAACCAGCCGTTGAACGATGTTCAATCCCAGGCCCGTACCCTGCCGCGCGTCTTTGGTGGTGAAATAGGCCTGGAAGATTTTCGGCAGGACTTCTGGCGGGATTCCCGGCCCGTTGTCGCTCACGCTCAACCGCACGAGGGGCGCGCTATTTTGGAAATTTTCGATATTCAGAAGCCGCGTGCCGGGCCCGTCTTTGAACTGGGTCAGGTCGAGCGGCTCGCGCAGCACTTCCCCCGCGATGTCCACCCCATGCGGCTGAGCTGAGGCCTGAAAGGCGTTGACGGTGAGATTTAACAACATTTGGATCAGATCGGTCCCATTTATTTTCACGCCCACATCCTCGGCCAGTGGATGGATCTCGAACTGGTT
>JADLHS010000339.1 GCA_020848635.1 Limisphaerales bacterium | reverse complement strand
CTGCTCGAAGTCGGCGTGGAACACATCGCGCGCGAACTTCTGCGCAAGCGAGCGTGGGTCGTGCCGGCCTTGCAGGCGAAGGGTTACACGGTTTTGAACGCGGACGCCGCGCTGGAGAACGCCAGCGGCATCATCACTTTCTTCCAACCCGGTGCGGACCTCGCACCGCTGCATCAAAAGTTTTTGGATGCCGCCGTCATTACCTCGCTGCGTGTGGATCGCGCGGGGCAACGTTATATCCGGCTCTCCCCACATTTCTACAACACCGATGCGGAACTTCAGCGCGTGATGGAATTGGTTTAAGCGCGCGGCGGGCGCGCCTCCCGACGCAGCGCGTGAGGGTGGAATGGCGGCGGAATTTGTTGGCACTAATGGGTCGGGCGACGCGTTGCGGCCGAGGGGACGCCCGCACTCCAAGGCCGTGCGTGGAAGCGCCCGTCGCGGTACCACACATGACAAAAGGATTGCATAAACACTTCGTCCGCCGGATTCTGCGGGCGCAATCCGGAACTATGAATCTGACCGAGTTGTTGGACACCACCGCCGCCCGCTGGCCGAAAAAAGTCGCTCTCATTGAGGAATCCACCGTTGTTTCCTACGCCGAACTCGCGCAGCGGACGCTTGCGCTTGCGGCAAAACTCCAGTCACTGGGAATCACTCGTGGCGGGCGCATCGGTTTGGCTTTTCCGAACGGGGTCGGCTACGTGGCGCTGACGTTTGCACTTTGGCGGGTCAACGCCGTGGTGGTTCCCATTCCGATGGAATGTACCGAGGCGGAAATTGCGGAGCTTGCCGCCGCCATGCAGTTGGAAGGCACGCTGCGCCAGAAGCCGCGCGGCGTATGTATGGCGGTGGCGGGGGATTGCTTTCTCACCCAGCTGGCCCCGCCCTCCCCGCCAGACAACCACGGGTTGAACCTTGCTTTCATTCGCTTCACATCCGGCACGACGAGCGCGCGCAAAGGTGTGGCGTTGGGGCATGAAACCATCCGCGATCGAGTGCTCTCCGCCAACCAGGCATTTAGGATCGGATCGGACGACACCGTAATCTGGTGTCTGCCGATGGCACATCATTTTCTAATTACAATCGTTTTGTATCTGGGCGCCGGCGCGACCATCGTGCTGGCCCGGCATGTTCTGGCCCGACCGTTTCTCGAAGCGATCAACCACTGGCGCGGCACGGTGCTTTACGCCGCGCCGTTTCACTTCGCGATGCTGGCGCGGGACAATTCCGGCGCCACTGTCCCCTCCGTACGCCTCGCTGTTTCCACGACATGCGCGTTGCCGGCGGAGGTCGCGGAGGAGTTCTACCAACACTACAAGATCCCGCTCGTGCAAGGCTTGGGCGTTATCGAATTCGGCTTGGTAAGTCTGAACACGGACGACCCGCGCGGTCGCTGGAATTCGGTGGGCCGGCCTGCGGGTGGCTTTCGCATACAGATCAATGACCCGGACGCCGACGGTTGCGGCGAAGTCGCCGTGACCGGACCTGGCATCTTCGACGCCTACGTCGCTCCGTGGATTCCACGCGAGGCCTTGTTGTGCGGCGGTTGGTTTCCGACAGGCGACATCGGGCGGCTGGACGCGGAGGGCTTTTTGTTTTTGCTCGCGCGCAAGACGGCCGTAATCAATCTCGCGGGCCGGAAGGTGTTTCCCGAAGAGATTGAAGCCGTGATCAACCGCCATCCGGCCGTACGCGAATCGCGCGTTTACGGCAAGCCCCACGCGCATCTGGGCGAAGTGGTCGAGGTGGAAATCGTACTGGCCTCGCCCGATGCCAATCTCGATTCCGTGCGTGCATTTTGCCGCGACCATCTCGCGTCCTACAAAATTCCCACGCGCTTCACCGTTGTCAGCGCCTTGCCACGCACGGCCGTTACCGGCAAGATTCGCCGGGCGGCGGTGGTCGCCTGACATGATCGAAACGCAAGAGATTGAAACCAAACTGCTGGATTTCCTGAAACGCGAAGTGTTCGCGCCGGAAGTGCTCGTTACGTCCGAAACCGATCTCGTGGCCGCCGGCTTCGATTCCATGTCTCTCGTCCGGCTCCTGCTGTTCATCGAGACGGATTATGGCTTCTGGATTCCCGAAAGTGAGATCACCGGCGACGCCTTGCGGAATATCCGCGCCTTGGCCAGCACGATTGCCCGCCTGATCAATGAGAGGTGATCCGCAACTCAACGGCAGCGATTACCTCATGCTCGGGTTCGACTACGAACTCCGGCGTCGCGGTTTCGCGGGCAACTCCTGTCAAATCGTGCTGGAGCTGGGTTCGGCCATTTCAACCGAAGCCTTAAAGGCGCGGCTGGCCGATTTGGTTAATCGCTACCCCATTCTCCGCGCCCGCCCGGGCGGAGTCTTTCTGCCGAAATGGAAATCCGCCGGCCATTCGGTGATTGGGCCGCAAGTCCGCGTGCATCGCGATCAACCGGACCTGCGCCAGCAACTCGCCGATGAGCCGCTCGCCCTGAAGCGGGGTGAATTGCTCCGATTCGACCTCGTCCAGCGTGACGGCGGGCGCATGGATGTCGTGTTCAAGTGGGCGCACACGCTGATGGATGCGAATAGCGCGGAGCATTTCCTCGCCGTCGTGGGGCGCGCGGATATCCCACTGCCCGCCACGCCAACGACCCAGCCACTTCATGCGGGGAAGCCGTTGAAGCAGCGGTTTCAACTCGCCTGGAAAAGCATCCATCAACTCGACCAGTTCTGTCAGGCCGCGCCCCGTTCTGTCGGTGTGCGCCGCCCCTCGGCGCCGGCGCGGCAGAAATTTCGCGTGGAAAGATTTTCCGCCGAGGAGACCGCTCGCATCCGGGCCAACGGTGCGCGGCTCTGCGGCGCCCTCGGAGCGGCGCAATATCACTCGGCCGTTTCCATGGTCGAACTGCACCGGCTGCACGAACGGATCGGCTGTGTCAGTCCGAGTTACGTGCTGCCCGTCCCGGTGGGCTTGCGCCGCAAGGGCAGCATGGAGCCGCTGTTCAGCAATCAGATGACCATGCTGATGACTCAATTCCTCCCCGAGAACCTCGGTTCGACGGTCAGTGCCGTCGCCATAGTGAAATCACAAATGGCGGCCGGGCTGCGGACTGGCTTGCTCGAAAGCGGCGTGGTGTTGTCCGAGCTTTTCCGATTCCTGCCGCTGCCGCTCTACATGGCGATGGTCAAGCAGGGGTTGCGCGGCGAAATTTGTTCGTTGTTTTATGGCGACACCGCTGCTGTCACCCCACTGCTGACGACTTTCTTTGGCGCAACGATTGAGGACTTTACTCACATCGGCGCGACCACCCCTTCGCCGGGATTGGGTGTTATTTTCTATTTTTATCGCGGTTTGATGCGGGTCACGGTCTTTCATCTGGAGAATCATTTTTCCGATGCCGAGGCGGCCGGGTTCGCCGCGGGGCTTCGGGCGCGACTGCTGGAGCCATGAAGGCCGCGGTGGACATTGTCGTCGTGGGCGGCGGCGCCGCCGGCGTTGCCGCCGCCGTGTGCGCCGCCCGCTCAGGCCGTTCGACGCTGTTGCTGGATCGGCGCCCCGCCGCCGGCGGCACGGGCGGTTTCAGCGGACTGACCACGCTCTGCGGCCTATACAACGACGCGGGGGAGTCGCTGAACGACGGTTTCGTCCGGGAATTCACCCAGGCCCTCGGCCAAAACGCGCCGGTGCACATGGGCCGTGTCTGGGTGCTGCCGTATCGGCCGGAAAAATTCTGCGAAGTCGCCACGCGTCTTTTGGCCGCGACGCGCAATCTGCAAACGCGCTGGAACGCGCCGCTGACTGACGCGATCGTCGAGAATAGCCGCATCGTCAGCCTGAACGGATTCACGGTCGGCGCCGTTATTGATTGTACTGGCAGCGCGGAAGTGGCCCGGTTGACCGGAGTGAAATGCCTGGCGACCGACGAGACCACCCAGTCGCCCGCGGTTGTCTTTCCGCTGTGCAATGTCAGCCGCGACTTGGATTCACCGGCCGCCGTTGCCCAGGTTTTGCTGCCGCTTGCTCGCGCCGGCTTTCCGCCGTTGAATCTGCAAGCCAGTCTCGAAGCCAACACGCTCACGGCCAAGTTCACCGGCCGGGCCGAGCAGGTTCCGGAGGTGATTGCCTTCCTGCAAAGGAACGTCAGTGGTTTTGAGAACTGTCGAACCCCCTTGACCGAGTTCCCGTCGGTGTCGCGTGCGGGTCGCATGATCATCGGCCAGTATCTGTTAACCGGCTCGGATGTGCTGGCGGGCCGGAAGTTTCCCGACGGCATCGCGCAATGTGCCTGGCCCGTCGAGCAATGGGGTCCGGACGGCGTCGCGCGATTCAAGTATTTGCCGGCGGGCACGCACTACGAAATTCCGGCGCGTTCGTTACGGGCGGCCGGCGTGGCAAATCTTTTCATGGCCGGCAAAACCATCAGCGCTGAGGTGGACGCCATCGCGAGCGCCCGGGTCATGGGTTGTTGTTTGGCCACCGGCGCGGCGGCTGGCGTTCTTGCGGCGCGCCACCTAGAATCTTCGCCGACCAGATGACGCGCGCCTTTGATCAACTTTGGGCTGAGACTTACCGCTACGCAGCGGAACACTCCCCGTATTACCGCGCGATGTTTTGCGGTGCATCGGGCGTGCCGCCATTGGCCAGTGTTCCGACCGTGGACAAGCACACGGTCTCGGAGCGCAACCTGGATTTTCTGTGCGTACCGCGCGCCCGCGTGGTGGAAATCGTCACCACCAGCGGCACGACCGGCAAGCCGCTGCTGTGGATGCTGACGGAGGCGGATGTGCACCGCCTCGCCGTGAACGAACGCCTCTCGTTCGCGTGCGCCGGTTTGACGGCAGGTGACACCGTGCTGGTAGCGGTCGCAATGGATCGCTGTTTCATGGCGGGCCTCGCCTATTGGCTCGGCTTGCGTGAGCTGGGTTGCGGCATCGTGCGCGTGGGGGCCTCATCACCCACGCTGGTGCTGGAAATGATCGAGCGCGTGCAACCGACGGTCATCGTCGCCGT
>JADLHS010000338.1 GCA_020848635.1 Limisphaerales bacterium | reverse complement strand
CCGCCGCCGTGCCAAACCGAACAAAAAAGTTTTGTGACTCCAACAGCCTCGGGCTGGTTTGCGACCAATCCCAACGGGATTGCGGCTCAAAGCCCGGGGTTGCGACGAAGGAGCTACCCCGGGTCAGCGACCGAGATGTCCCCCAACCCCAGCGGGGTTGTGGCCGATTCGCTTGCACCAACGCGCGCGAGGTTTGACACAACCCCGTCGGGGTTGAGAATCCCTTTCGATGATTTCCCAGGGTAGCTCGTTCCTCGCAACCTTGGGCTGGAGGACGCAATCCCTTTGGGATTGGCAAAGCAGCGACCAGTCGCCGCACTCCAATGCGCAGCGCGCGCCGGTCGGATTTTTAAAACATGTTCCCGAAGAAATCTTGTATCCCGGAGGCCCGCCGCGTAATGGTTTCATCCGCGGGCAGGAAAGTTCCATGAAATACTGTATGCAAACTCTTGGGTCACGCGTGGTGCTTCTGGCGGCGATGGCCGGCCTGCTGGTCCTCGGGGCGAGCGGCGTGGCGTTCGCTGTCGGGGTGACGAACCTGGTCGTGCCGTTGCCCGCCGGCGAAACGGCCATTACCGACATCGGGTTGTATCAGGTGGGTTGGCAGTCCTACGGCGGCAAGCCCGAAGTGATGCCGGTATCGTGGGTGGGTCACGCCGATGAGCGCACCGGCGTTTCCTACAAACCGTGGGGGCGTGTCTTTGGCAAAGAGGCGCTGTTGATCCACTCGCCGTGGCGCGTGCCGCCGGGTCGGACGTGGGCGGAATATGAACTGGCGTTGCCACGCACCACGCCTATCAAGCTCTCGTTCGCGATCGTCATGGGGCCGGACGCGGGCGTGCCCGACAAGAGTGACGGCTCCACTTTCTCCTGCTACCTGACCGCCGCCGGCACCGAGCGCGAATTGATGCGGGAGCATCAGGCAACGGATAAATGGAAGCAGTTCGACTTCGATCTCTCGCAACATGCGGGCAAGACGGTGAAACTGCGCCTGCAGGTCGAGCCGGGGCCGAAGAATAATCCGTCCTGGGATTGGTCTTTTTTCGGCGACGCAAAGCTCACCGTCGGCTACGGACAGGACGGTCGCACCGAATGGCTGATGCAGTTGACGGACACCCGCGCCTACGCCGCCACGTCCAAGGCGAGCCTGCTGGCATTGAGCAACTCGGCCAGCAATGGCGTCGTCCCCTCAAACTTGCTGCCGTACTCGAACAAACTCGAACGCACTGCCGACGGATGGCGGTTCAGTTACGTCGGCGCGGATGGGCCGTTGACCTTCACTTTCAAACCGGTCACCGGAACGCTGGATGATTTCACGGCGCAACTCGGCAAGGGACGTCCGTTCCTCCCGGCGACTGGCGGCGGGGCGACCGTCGCGCGGAAACGGGAGAACAAAACGGAGGAAAATCTGGCCCACGGTGGGCATGTGGCGGAAGTGCGTCGGGAAGGGGACATGCTGAACGTGATTTGGGATTACGATCTGCCGGACCAGCCGCTGCGCATCACGTGGAGTTATCGCATGCAAGGCAAGGCGCTGGTCGTCTCCGCGCGTTGCGATCAACCGATGCTCAGTCGCTTCAGTCTCGGCAACGCCGCCGCGCCGCTGCGACGGACTCTGAACGTGCCGTATCTGCCGGGCGTGGTGAATTACCTGCCGGTCGAGGGAGCGTTCGTGTGTCGCTATTTGGATTGGACACAATCTCACGCCTCCGAATGTCCGCAGGGCGAGGCTTCGTATCATTTCACGACGGCCACCAACCGCAACGCGCTCGCGGAGACGGGCTACATCGCTGTCTCGCCGGACGTGGGTGAGGTGTTGCCGAACATTCCCCACCCGGCGTCGCCGTTCCTTGGGGTGCTGGGGCCACGCATCATGCTCGACATCTGGGGTCACAGCGAAGGTTCTTACGCCGGCGACGCGCGAAAGCTGCGCGAACTTAAAGACCTTGGCGTGGATCACCTCGCGATCATCCAACACGCCTGGCAGCACTACGGTTACGACGTGAAGTTGCCGGACCACATGCCGGCCAATGCCGACCTCGGCGGCGACGACGGCATGAAGTTGTTCGGCAAGGCCGCCAACGAGTGCGGCTATCTCTGGGCGCTGCACGAAAACTACATTGACCTCTACCCGGACGCGCCGAGTTATGACGCCACGGCGCGGGTGTTGCAGGCCGATGGTTCGCCGTCGCTCGGCTGGCTGAACGAAGGCACGAAAGTCCAGGCGTTCGGAATCAAGGCCGGGCGCATGATCGGTTTCGCAAAGCAAAACTCGCCCGAAGCCCACGCTCGCTACGACACCACCGCCGCCTATCTCGACGTACATTCCTGCGTCCCGCCGTGGAATCAGCTCGATCACGATGCCACCCAACCGCAGGCGGCGATGCTGGCGTTGCGCGTGCAGCGCGAGCCGGAGTTGTTTCAGTTCGAGCGCGACACGCACGGCGGCCCGCTCTTTGGCGAAGGCGCGAATCACTTCTATTGGGCGGGCCGCTGCGACGGCGTCGAGGCGCAGGTGATCGGCGGCGAAGATCACACGCCGTTTCTCGATTTGGACCTGCTGAAACTCCACCCCCAGATGGTGAACCACGGCATGGGTTATTACGAACGGTGGTTTCGGCGCGGTTATGGGATCGCGTGGGGCGTGGACGCCGGCAGCCCGCGCAGCCTCGACCAGTATCGCGCGCAGGAACTCGCTTATGGCCACGCGGGCTTCATCGGCAACCCGCTGCCTGACCGCGTCCAATACGTCTGGCGCGAGCACAATCTCATGCACCCGGTGCAGCGCCTCTACGGCACCGCGCGCCCGGTGGAGATTCGTTACCAGGTGCAGGGGCGCTACGTCACCGGCAGCGCCGCGCTCGTGGCCGGCGATACTTCGCGCCAGCGCATCCGCTACGACAGCGGGCTGACGCTGTGGGTGAATTGGCGGAAAGAACCGTGGCGGATAAAGCTGAAGGATGAAAAGATCGCCGCTCCTGCGAAGTCATCCTTCGTCTTTCCCCAATGGGGCTTCCTCGCTCTCGGCCCCGACACCGAAGTGTCCACCGCGCTCCACGACGGCAAACTGGGTGATTACGCCGAGTGCCCTGAATTTATTTTTGCCGATGCGCGCACGCACTTTGACCCGGTGGCTGGCCGTAAACCAAAAGCCATCGAGCCGCGCCTCCGCGAGTTCCGCCATCTCGGCGGCAACCGCGTCTCGGTCACTTACGAATGGATCGTCAACGATACGCTCGACAAGGATTTCACCTGCTACGTCCACGCCGTGAACAAAGGCTCGACGACGGGGCAAAACATCGTCTTCCAACAGGATCACCCTCTCCCGCGCCCCACGAGTCAGTGGCGGAAGGGCGACGTAATCGTGGATGGGCCCTACGAGTTCAGCGTCAACGACAAGTTTGAGGATTACGATCTCGTGATCGGCCTTTACCAACCCGGCGCGGCGGTCCAACTGCAAGGCAACGCCGATCGCCACGGCCGCATCCAAATCGCCAAGCTCCGACTTCAGAAACAAGGCGGCGATGTGAGGGCAGTCACCGCTGGTCCAGTCAACATTTCACCAGACGGCAGCGCGGACGACTTCGGGGCCCACACGAATCCGCCCGGCACCTGGCTGGATTTCGGCAAGGTCGCCACGGACGGTTCGCTCAAGGTCAACCGCGAAGCCAACCGGCTGGTGATCTTCCCGTATCCACGAGACAAAACTTTTCGCGCCTCCCTAGATCTCAAAGCTCTCGCCCCCGCCGCCAAAGGGGCGAAGCTCCAAGTCCGCGCGCTTGCCGCCGGAACGCAGGACGACCTTGGCCCGGTGGATTTCAAATTGGAAAAGGGGCGGCTGTTGCTCACGTTCGGCAAGCCTGGAGCGGGACGCTACGTCGTGACGTGGTAAGCCGCACATGAACGCCCGGCCACTGGAAATAATTTACATGCAACAGATCAAACAAACAACCTGGCCAACCATGCCCATAAAGCGATACGGACGACGACCTTTGCCCGCCCTCGAACTTGACCGAATAAACCGCTTGCCGCACGTCCGAAGCCAACCTTAAATGCCGCCATGCACGACCGCACAAGACCAGAACGATCCGCGCCACACCAAACCCGCGTTTGGCAGACTACCTGTTAGGAAGCTTCCGGGAGCATTCCGCGATATTTGCCGTCAAACCATCTATTATGAAACCACATCTCATCCTTGCATTCGCCATCGCACACCTCTCGCTTACGCAAGCATTCTCTCAAGCGCTAGCACAACCGCCGATGATCAGCGTCTCTGGTTCTGCAGAGGTGAAGGTTGCTCCAGACGAGATCTTTTTGAGAGTTGGCGTGGAAACACGCCATGAGAGTCTCGAAGACGCAAAAAAGCAGAATGACGAGCGTGTTTCCAAGGCCCTCGCCTTTTTGAAGGCCAGCGATGTGAAGGGCAAGGATGTCCAAACGGATTTTATCAGCATTGAACCGACCTACGACAGCAATGTCTCGCGGACGAAGCCCGTGACCTATGTTGTTCGCAAGTCTATCGAGGTCAAATTGAACAAAATCGAGAGCTTTGAGGGGCTTTTGACTGGATTGCTGACCAATGGCGTCAACAACGTCCACGGGATTGAGTTTCGCACGTCGCAGTTACGCAAGCATCGAGACGCCGCCAGAGCGATAGCGATACGAGCCGCGAAAGAGAAAGCAGACGCTTTGGCTTCAGAACTCGGAGTGAAGCGAGGCAAGGTATACAGTATCAATGCCAATGACTGGGGCGGTTCTTGGAATTCGTCTGGTAGTTACTGGGGCGGGCGGTATGGCGGCGGTATGGCTCAAAATGCAATCCAGAATATCGGCGGCCCATCCGAGGCAGTAGACGACACACTTTCGATTGGTCAGATTAGCGTATCGGCATCGGTCAATGTTTCGTTTTTAATTGAATGATGAAGCCTAACCACCAGGGCGCTCCAGCGGCCTTCTGCCCCGCCAGGGAATAACTTCCGATGACCTGTATTGGCCGTTGGAAACAATGCATCCTGACCGCGATCAAGCGGCTGGATACTAAGGCTGACCCACTGAAAGACGTTAAAAATGGAACAAAGCAAACGACCCATCGGGCCTCGAAAAGGGGTATCCCCGTGCCGGACAGTGAGTCTTCTGTTCGCTTTGCTGGTGGCGGGCACGAGGGCTCACGCTGACGACGCGGACATACGGCAGCGTGGGAATGAGTGGACGCTGCGCACGTCGCGGATGGAACGTGTCATTGCCTTGGAAGATGGCCGGTTGGTGCTGAAGCGTTTCACGGATCGAACAACCGGGCGCGAATTGCTGGCTGGCGGTGTGGTGACGGAGGACTTCCTGTCGCCACGGGCCAACCAGACGGAGCTGCCGAATGGTGCCGCCGGTGGCTGGCGGTTGGTTGACTCGAAGCAATCGAAGTTATCTCAAGGCGAGCGTCAACTGGACATCACGGTTCAGTGCAAGGCGCTCCAAGTCACGAAGAGCTATCTGGTTTATCCCGGTTCCAGCATCGTGCGCGAGTGGGTCACGTTCAAGAACGCCGGCGCGGTTCCACTGCCAATCCACGACCCGTGTTTTCTCAACCTCACCGTCCAGCCGGGCGCAGGACAATCCCCGGATTTCTCGTGGATGTCCGGTGGCGAAAACAATCCCGGCTCCTGGAATCTCAAGACCGAGTCGTTGAATCCGGCGAAGCCGCGGACGTTTGACTCCTATGAGCCGTTTCCCGCCGACATGCTCGGCACGCAGCAGTTTCCCGGCGACGGCATTGACGCCAAGGTTCTGCTCAACGGCTGGCAAGTCTGGCCCGCCACGAACTGGCAGTATATTGCCAACGCCACGGTGCGCGTGCCGTTCGATTTCAGTGCCGACGTGCAACTCGGCGACCAACTCGTTTTTCTCGTCAGCATGCACGGCGGCATCGGCTATGACACCACGGCCTTTACCCCGACGATTACCTATCCCGACGGCGAGGCGCACAACGCCCACCAGGAGTTTGCCAACGAGCAAGGCAAGAACGGCTGGCGCTAT
>JADLHS010000337.1 GCA_020848635.1 Limisphaerales bacterium | reverse complement strand
GGCTGATCGCGCCCGCGGTTTTTCAGGAGATGCACACGGTGCAATTTGAAAAGGAAATCGCCGCTGCGCTGGCCGCGGGGAAAGCGCCGGCGCATGAGCCGTGGGGCCTTGGCCCGCTCCTGCGCGGTAACGGCCCGGCCAACGGGGGTCACCAATGGTTCGGGTTCGCAAATCAGACCTCCGCCACCGTTTTCGGCCACGCCGGGATTGATACCCTCATCGGCGTCGGCGACCTGAAGCGCCAGGTGGCATTTGTCTTCGCCACGACCAACTCGCCCAAGCCGGCGGATAGAACCATCCCGTTGCGCAACAAGATTACGGACTCGGTTTTCGGCTAGCCGACCCATCTCGGATCCACACTCGCCAATCCACGGCGAGGCACGGAAAGCGGGAGCGCTCCTTTACGTCTCTGCGGCTGGCCATTCGCAACTTGTCAGGATGGGTTTTTGTGGATAGTTGCGGCGATGAGCGCGCAAGAAGTGATTGCAGAATTCAAAGCCTTGCCCCCCGCAGAACGAACGCAAGTGACCAAGTTTGTCGTTGAAAACGACGACTCGTGGATTCCCGATGAATTCAAGGAAGCCATGCAAGACGCCGAGACCGGGCGCATGGTGGACATGGAAACCGCTCTGCATGAAACGCCGCCGCCGCGCCTGCGCTGAAGTTCCGCTGCCGTGCGGTTGAAAGATTTTTGGACGAGCTTCTACCGCCTTTCTCCCCACCAGAAGGAATCCGCGCAAAGCCTGGCAGATTTTCAAGGCAGACCCTTTCGACCCGCGCTGGCGAACGCACAAGATTCAAAGCCTCTCCGCGCAATAGGGGTGCACGATTTGCTCCGTCGAAATCGAGGGCGATTTGCGTTCAACCTTCTATCTGGACGGTGACACGGTCGTGTCTTTGATCATTGGCACCCATGACATCTACCAGGGTTGAATCAAAGATTAATGCCACCGTGCGCGCTGACTTGTCGTGCTGGAATCAAAACCACAATCGTTTCAACGCTCGCCCTCACCCCGGCCCTCTCCCCCGAGGAGAGGGTGGATCGTTCGCCGGCTTCTTGGAATGTCGGGCGCTGGTATCGGCTGCAAGTCGTTGAGCAATCAGCGGCCGGGCAATGGCGACTCCCTCTCCGTGGGGAGAGGGCCGGGGTGAGGGAGGTCGTCAAACACTCTCCTTTCCAGGAACCCCTCGGAAATTATTCCCCTGACAATTATTCCCCTGACCGATCTTGCGGTTGGCAACGCCACCGGTCGCGCCGAAATCTGATGAAGGCGGATGCCCCAGCGAAAAGCTCGTCAGGGCTGACCTGTTTATAGTTTCGCAATCACCAGACCAACCAAGCTCCGCCAGGCGCGGCATCACCGGATGGCGCAATTGGAAGATGTCGCGTCTGACGGAGCTTGTGATTTTGGTGGGCGGAGCTTCGATAAATATGTCGCGCCGCTGGCGCTGGGAAATGCAGCGAGCGACCAATATCAAAACCCCGTCGCGGTGCGTTACGGTTGGGCGGATTTTCCGGAAGTGAGTCTGTGGAACAAAGAGGGCCTGCCCGCGGCGACCTTCCGCACCGAAAGCTTCCCGATAATCACCGCGCCGAAGCAAGACGCAGGGGCTGCTCGACGTTGGCGAGCAACCTTGTCAACCTGGTTATCCCTGCGTAGAGTCGGGGCGTGAAGACATTCCATATCAGGGACGCACTTTCCGATTCTTCATGGGGCACTGAGGCTAATGGTATATTTCACCCGGCGTTCGTTCAATGCGTTTACATCGTTCGCGAAGAATATGTCTTCTACGTTGGCATGACAGAATCCGACTTTGGCAGCAGATTACGCTGGCACCTCGCGATTGAAAGCAGGGGGGCGGGCCTGCTCTCCCGGCTCGGGGAGTGTATTATTGCGAACTGGCCAGAGTCGCTTGAATGGAAAGTAGAGTTGTGGAAGCCGGACGAGATTCAGTGCGAAATCGCTCCCCACGGTCTTCGATCAATTCAGCCCTTTGCTCTGCGGGATGCAGAGCGCTGCGCGATTCGCCACTTTCGCCCGCCACTGAATTCTGGAGGTCGCGAGTATCTCGAAGGGCCGAGGCTTCCAGATCGTTACCTTGAACGACGGCGGACTTGCGGGGGAGTTTCACCGGACACCTAAAACTGCCTCTCGCTCCGAAACCGACCCTTATCAATTTCGCTGCTGAGCGATGGCGTTCAAAAACATGCGGCAAAAAGCAATTGACCGTGATGTGCAACTTTGTTCCACTCCAATATGAAAAAAATTCTTCCTGTTATTGCAATTGCTTTCTTCTTGATCTTGCTGACTGGCTGTAAAACCGGATGGATTAAACCATCCAAGATGAGCCAGATCAGCGTTGGAATGACCAAGCCCGAAGTCATAAGAATACTTGGAACACCCCACAGCAGCGAAGGACGGCAAGGTTCGGAGAAGCTTTGGTATCTCGAAGATCAAGGAAACTGGATCCATATCTACCACTTCGTCGAGTTAACGGACGGAAAAGTCGTTGCCTACGGACTCGGCAAAGGCGATGAAAATCGCCTGATGCAACCAACCGCCCCCAACAGTTCAAACAATAACGGGCCGGGCGTTGCAATTCCAATCAAGTAGTTCAGACTGCGAAGAGGTTTACGACGCTGGTTCGCACGACAGGGAACGAAAAGGTGGCGGAAGTGATCACTCTTGATGCTCCTTACCGATCACCAAACCCCAGTTCCCGTAATTGCGCCACCGAGGCGCTGCCGGTCGTGCCGAGTTGATGCACCACGATGGACGCCGCTAGGTTCGCGAGTTCCATGGCTTCGCGCAACGTGGCCCCGGCCGCTAGGGCGGCGAGGAGATTGGCCGAAACCGAGTCGCCGGCCCCCACAATGTCAATCTCGCCGCGCACCGGCAGCGAAGGCACATGCACCGATTGTCCATCCGGTGAAGCGCCGACGATGCCCCGCTCCGCCAGAGTCACAAATACCGGACGGCCATTCTGCCGGGCCAGGTCCGCGGCGACCGCCGCGATGTCGCTGATGGCGGAGGAAGGCTGGGTGCCGGTGAGCGCCGCGAGTTCCGCGGCGTTCATCTTGAACAGGACCGGCGGAAAGCCCCGCAAGCTGTGCCGGTTGTCGGCCAGAATCAATTGCTCCGGTTTGCAGCGCGCAATTCCGCCGAGGGTCGCCAGTACACCTGTAGTGAGCACGCCCGTCTCCGGTTCGTCCACCTGGCCCAGCAAAGCGAGGGCGTCCACCGCGTTGGCCGCCGCCGTAACGGCGGCACTCAAACGCCCGGCGAGGGCCGGCGGTGTGGGCGTCCAGTTCTTCTGGTCGAACCGGTTCAATTCGCGCGGTGACTTGCCCGGCTCGAGGATCAGCGGTTTGCAGTAAGTGAAGGTGTGCCGGTCGCCTGTCTGGATGAAGTGATCCAGACGCACGCCCGGTTTTGCCGCCAGCGCGCGGCAAAGCTCGTAACCTTCGCCATCCTCGCCCGCGAAACCCACCGGGTAAATCGTCCCCACGCCGAGCGCGATGAGATTGTTCAACACCGTGCCCGCCCCGCCGGGTTGGGCGCGAACGTTGGTCACGTTGTACACGGGCAGACCCGTTTCAATGGAAGTCTCCGCCCGGGCCGGGTCAATTTCCAGGTAGCGATCCAGACAGAAATCGCCAACCACCGCGACGCGCAGCCGGGAGTATTGCGCCGTGATG
>JADLHS010000680.1 GCA_020848635.1 Limisphaerales bacterium | reverse complement strand
TTCTTTTGTCCCGATTCTCCTAACGCTGATTCCATTTTTCGTATGCACTTGTGTTGATTTTTTCTCAACCTCCGAAGAAAGCGACCTGCCAATCTCGGAGTTTTTCTCCCTTGCGTCCTCGCTGGCTCTTAAAGTTGATCTATTTTTAAACTGGATTTTTTTGGAAGCCTTAACTTCTTTCTCGCTGAGCTTTGCATTTTCCTGGCCAAACGTTGGGCCAACAGAAATAAAAATGATCGTTATTACCGAAAGAATTTTCACGAAATACATAACCCCTGCCTTAAAATAGATCTGATTGCCCCAGTGTATTTGACCATTCGGGAAAAATCAAGAACTCTTTAGATTTCTCTTTCATTATCTGTGATTTTAGCGGACAAAAACGATAGATTCCGGAGATGGCAAAATTTTTTCATAGCTTTTTGGTCCCCCAGACACAAGGATTATTTTTTCTCATCGTAAATTTCCCGTGTAGCATCAGCGATCCGATAGGTTTCCAGAAAAGAATAAAACCCTGACATAAGAGATTTTGCGACCGGAGAAAATTTCAAAATCGTTTTGGCTGCAAAAGACCCGAAAATGGCCTGAACGGAATTGCGGAATATTTCTTCGGATGCGGAGTGATCCAAGTGAGATTGGGGAGAAACATTTTTTGGAAGAAATTTCTCTTCCAAAAATCCGCCCGATAGACAACTGATAAATTCTTCTTTTTCCGGAACCTGGTTTCTATCTTTCGCAATACGAAAAATCATTTCTGTTTGCATCCTGTTATTCAGAAAAAACTCAACAGCCATTGCAGCCATTTTCAACTTGCCGCTAAATACCGAACTTACCCCGGAAACAAAACCTGATGCAGCGGCAGTCAAGGCAACCTGAACATCTTCATTTATATACGAATCCGAATTCTTTTTTTGAATAAGTTCGTAATAACCGCAAGTATAAAGTATGAATTCGGTTACTGTGTAAATAAATTCATTTTCATCACCGGACTTTTCCTGATGATTCTCTGGTATTTTTTTTGTTTCCATATTCATTCCTGAAAATGATTCGATTGGCGCGATCTTTCCCAAATCGAAATATCCTCTAGTTTTTTCCTCTATTCAAAAATAACAATCGGTTTTTTTCCGAAGATTTTTAATTCTTGGATAATTGGAAATACTTGAATGTTTCGAGACCAATAGAAATCTAACTGCAAAGAGCTGGATTTATTCATAACGAAGAATTTGGAGGGAAAATGCCCACAAGAGAAATCTACATCAGAAAAATGAGGTTTGAAGAGGCGAGATACAAGCTCGATCGGGAAATCAACGAAGCTTTTATGAACGGAGAAACTTATGTGGAAATTGTCCACGGAATCGGAGAGGGTGTTTTAAAAAAGCTGGTGGAAGATTACGTGAAAGAGAACGATTTCTTAAAAATCTACAATACCGAAAATTACATAATCCCGAATCCTGGAAGCACAAAAGTGGAGATTCTAGGAATTGATAAGCAGAAAATCGGCAAGCTCAAGCGCTGACCTGAAAACAATAGACTAAACAGATAGCCCAAAAAATCTGGAATCTATGAACACGAAAGGAAAAATAGTAGAAATCCTGGATGTAACACTTCGAGACGGAGAGCAAACCAGAGGAGTGAGTTTTTCCGGTGATGAAAAGCTGAATATTGCCAAATTCCTACTTATGGATTTGAACGTCAGTAGGGTCGAAATCGCATCAGCAAGAGTCTCAAAAGGAGAGCTGGCTTCCGTAAAAAGAATTTTTGACTGGGCGAAAACCGAAAACCTGGCCGATCGAATAGAAATTCTCGGATTTGTGGATGAAACCTTGAGTCTGGACTGGATTCATGAAGCCGGTGGCGGAACGATCAATCTTCTGACAAAAGGCTCTCTAAAACACCTCACAGAACAATTGAAAAAAAATCTCCCGGATCATCTTTCGGATATTCAGAAAACTGTAAACCATGCTGACAAAAAAAATATTCGTGTGAATGTTTATCTGGAAGATTGGTCGAACGGCATTTTGAATTCTCCAGAATATGTGCATCAATTTGTTGAAGGCCTTTCCAAAATCCATATCCATAAGGTATTTCTGGCTGACACACTTGGAGTTCTTTCTCCTGACGAAACTTTCGAAACTGTAAAAAATATGACTTCAAGATTTCCTGAAATGCATTTCGAATTTCACGGCCATAACGATTATGATTTGTCTGTCGCGAACTGCCTTTCAGCCATCAAAGCAGGGGCAAAGGGAATTCATGTATCCGTAAACGGCCTGGGTGAGCGCGCAGGCAATGCACCCCTCGAAGCGGTTGTTACTGCGCTTCATGACAAGGCCGGAATTCATACGGGAATTTCTGAGAAAAAGATCACAGAGGCGAGTCGGCTTGTAGAAATTTTCAGCGGGAAAAGGATCTCGGAAAACAG
>JADLHS010000336.1 GCA_020848635.1 Limisphaerales bacterium | reverse complement strand
GACCGGGTGCGGACGTTCTTCGACAGCTACCACGGCCTCGCGTCGCAATACGGCTCGACGCTGGCGGCGAACTGCGGCAGTTGTCACGGCTACCATAAAATTCTGCCGTCGGCGGATCCAGACTCCACGATTCACAAGTCCCACCTCGTCGAGACGTGCGGCAAATGTCATCCGGGCGCCAACGAGATGTTCTCCTTGAGCAAAATCCATGTGGATATCGCGGCGGCGCAAAGTGGCACTGACCTCGGCAGCCAGATTAACTGGTGGGTGCGCAAGATCTACCTGCTACTGATCGTGGGCGTGGTCGGCGCGATGTTTATTCACAACTTCCTGCTCTTCATCCGGAAGGTGGCCGCCCACCTGCGCACCACGGGCCGGCCAATCCAGCGCATGACCCGGTCGCAACGCTGGCAGCACGCCGTGCTGGCGGTGAGTTTCATTGTGCTGGCGATTACGGGTTTCGCGCTCAAGTTCCCGGATTCTTGGGTGGCCACGCTGATGGGATCGAGCGAATCGTTCCGGCGCTGGTCGCATCGGGGCGCGGGCATCGTGCTGCTGCTGGTCGGCGCGTATCACATGATCTACCTCCTCATTTCGCCGGACGGACGCCGCTTGGTGATGGATTTGTTCCCGGTGAAGAAAGATCTCGCGGATGTTTGGGCGGCGGTGCGCTATCTCTCCGGCCTGAGCCCGGAAAAACCGCAAATCGGGCGCTTCGGTTACGCGGAAAAGATGGAGTATTGGGCCGTGGTATGGGGCACAATCCTCATGGGCGTCACGGGCCTGATGATCTGGTTCAAGATGGACGTGACCCATTGGCTACCGCGCTGGATGGTGGATGTGGCGCTCACGATCCATTACTACGAAGCCATTCTCGCCTGTCTCGCAATCATCGTGTGGCATTTCTACCACGTCATGTTGGATCCGGATGTGTATCCGCTGAACCTCGCCTGCTGGGACGGCAAGGTGTCGCGCCACTGGCAGGCGGAGGAACATCCATTGGACCCGGCATCGGTTGTGCCGGCGGCGTCGGCTGGTGAAACAGGAATTGCGTCCACGACGGGGCATTCAGGCCCGCCCCGACCGGAAGCGTAGTGCCGCGTGAAAACCCTCGAAGCCACCCCGGGAGACGATGGCGGCCTGCGCTGCTACTCCTGCGGGCGTGGGCTTCGCGATGGCAAGTGGTTCGCCCGTATCCAGCACGGCGGGGGGTGGATCGTCTTCTGTCGCCCTTGGTGTGTGGAAGTGTTCTTGGACGGATCGGAAAGGCGAACCACCGACCAGCCCACCGACCAGTAAGTTCTCAGCCAGCAACCGGCCGCGCCGCAGCGAAGACCAACTGCTGCCGGGCGGCCTGCAACCGGCGGATGACCACCGCCGTGGTGCGTTTCATCAACTCATACCCGAGCGCGGGATCGGCGTCGCACCGCTCGCGCAACCAGGTGCCGTAAAAGAAAATCGCCCGCACCGGCTCGACGGCCCGCGCGGTGAAATTCCAGGTGTATGGCGGAAACAACCACGACCAGCCCAAGACGTCGTCCGGGCCAATGTAATCCACCAGCACGCCCGGCCGGTCCGTCGCTTCCGCTTCCAATTGGACCCGGCCGGCAACAATCAGGTAGAACCGGTTGGCCAGTTCGCCTTCGCGAAAAATCAGTTCCCCCGCTTTGAACACCGTTGGCATGGCGCACGCCGCCAGCGGGGTGAGCAAACCGGGGTTGAGGTCACGCAGAAATGGATGCGTTTTCCAGCCATCCGCCCCAAGCTGACTATCGGGCGGGGTGCCATCCGGGGGCATCCCGGTGCTGGATGGGGTGCTCAAATCACAAACTCCGGAGCCGGGATGCGGACCACGAACACATGCCCCGGCGCGTGGCGCAGGACATTGTCCGCCGTATCACCCAGCGCGGTATGGTCCCGCTCGGAATTGCCATGCGATCCGATGACGATCATGTCCGCGCCCAAGGCTTTTGCTGCCTCCACGATCTCAAAAAATGCGATTCCGCTCCGCACCGACGTCTCCACCACGCGACACGGGCCCAGCATCCGCTCGCCCAGGGTATTCAACTCCGCCTTCGCGGCCGCCAGCCGCTCCGCTTCCGGTGCGCCGATCTTCGGCTCGACCACATGCACCAGCGTAAGCGACGCCTGGAACCGCGCCGCCAACTCCGCCGCGTAGTTCAGCGTGATGAGGCTGGCCGGGGAAAAATCAACTGCCGCCACGATGCGCTGCAATTTCGGACGCCCAATGGGCAACGCGTCCGGTCGCGGACTCTTCGCGAGCAATGATTTCATTTGTCAGTTTTCACCCTTCATTTGGTAGGCTACCCAACCCCGCCCAACCCCGCTCCGCATCCCTTGGTGAATCGTGACCCTTTATTGCCGAAGATGGGGATTCGCGCGCAGCCGCGAATCGGGTTTAACGTTCCAGCAAGTAACATCCCGAGGTGAGAATTCGGCCGGATTGGAGTTCGTCAATCTGGCCCGAGCGGGCAGGTTGTGCTTCGCCGCACCGTGCGAACGCCCGTGAAGTCGCCGATGTGCCAACCTTCGCTCGGCGCTCCCAATCACGACCGGCTCCGCACCGGCATCAGGCCGAAGTGCAAAACCAGCCAGACCGGCACCGCGAACGCAACCAGGGCGATCAGTCGCGCCCCGGTCCACGCGAGGTAATGCGCCTGGATTGGGAAGATCGCGATCATGAAATAATTCGCAAAGCGCGTGTGGCCAAGGAAGCGTCCGTACTGGGGAAAACGTTTGCGCACACCACAGACCAGCGCCAGCGTGCCCAGCCCCAGCACGGTGAACGTGACCAGCAGATTGATGGGGAGCATGGTGTCCAACTCCAGGTGCGGCCCGCGGCGGCCACCCGCCCGGAAGTAGGGATAAAGCCACTGCGCCCCCGCCCAGAGAAAACTGAAGCCGGTTTGAATCGCCGTGCGAAAATTCGCCTTGGCCGAGGTCAACTCGTTCAACAGCAAACCGAAGTACAGCGGTACAATGCCCCAGACCAGTTCCATGTGCTGGAACGGAGTCGCGATGAGTTCAACGAACGTTGCCCAATAACCGGTCATCATGCCTTATTGGCGCCCAAGGTAGGGCTGGGCCCGCACGCCGTCCAGCCAGCGCATGCCGCCGCACTCATTTTCACCGAGACCGAAGCCCGGCGTGTAGTGCTGGCGGGCGCTAGCCGGGTCCGCGTTGAATCAATCGGATCGCGTCGAGGCGCAAGCGGGCACCGGTGAGATGCTGATCCAATGCGCGCTGTTGGTGGACGAGCAACTCGATCTCCTCGGCGCGGACGCTGCGATTGACCTTTTGCAGTTCCTTGAGTCGCACGATTTCATGGTCGAGTTGGGCGGTCATTTCTTTGCGGGCCTGGGTGATGAAGCCGCCCGCCCGACCGTTCGCGAAGGCTTGGGCGTGGGCAATCAGGTTTGGAAGCAATTCCTCGCGTAATTCCGACCGCTCCAACAGTGCGTAGCCATCGCCGTTCTTCAGGTTTCGCGCGAGCATCGCCGGCGGGATGGAATTACCCACCTCCTGGGCCCGATGATCCACCAGCACCCGCACAGGAGTTGGCGGCAGGAAGCGATCCACATGCAACGGCGGCGGGGCAATGCATTCGAGCAGATAAATCGTTTCCACATAGATTCCGGCCGTCTTGGCGTCCGGCCATTTCGCGAAACTGCTGTTGCCTTTCTCGGCGCCCAGCAGCAGATCCAGCGCGCCGGTCACCAACGGATGATCCCAGGTCAGAAATTGAATATCCTCGCGCGCCAGCGCACGTTGCCGGTCGCCGGTGACCGTGAGGCCCTGCGTCGGCAGACCCGGAAAGGATTCGGCGAACACTCCTGCCGAACCGAGCTGATACGTGCGCGGCATGAGTTCTTCGACATGGATGGCATAGTGATCAAACACAGCGGTCATGAATTCGTCCAGTGCTGGATCGGCATCGGGCTGGCGAATCTCCTGCACGATCGTGGCGCCGGCTTCCGGGCGAAATGAATTTAACTCCAGCAACCGGTCGCGACCTTGTTCCAAGCGCGCGGTCAGCTCTTTCCGCGCGTTTTGCGTTTCGGCGATCAGGTGATCCAGCTCGGGGCGGGACGTCGCTTCCGTTTCGTGAAAGTCCTGCGCCAGATCGTGAACGCGGGCGCCGAAACGCTCCAGCAGTTCATGCCCGCCGTGCAGATTCTTCTCGAACGAGTTCAGTCCAGCGTGATACCAGCGCGCCAACACTTCCTGCGGACTACCCGCGACGAACGGCACATGCACCTGGATCTCCGACGCCTGCCCGATGCGATCAAGCCGCCCGATGCGTTGTTCCAGCAGTTCGGGATTGAGTGGGAGATCGAACAGGACCAATTGATGAGCGAACTGAAAGTTCCGCCCTTCGCTGCCAATCTCCGAACAAATCAAAATGCGCGCCCCGTCCTCCTCCGCAAACCACGCCGCGTTGCGATCCCGCTGCACTAGTGAAAGCCCTTCGTGAAACACCGCCTGCTTCACGTTCAGTCGCTGGCGCAGTGCCACATCAATGGCCTCCACTTTCCGCTGGGTGCGACAGATCAGCAGCACCTTGTCCGGCTCCAGGGATCGCAATAGATCAGCCAGCCAGTCAATTCGTATGTCCTTGGAGAAGTCCGGCGCAAAAGTTGTAAGCGCCTTCGCATCCGAGCCGGCTGAGGCTTCTTCAAAATCGTAGGCGACGACGTGAGGAGTCTCTAAAATTGTTTTAGTTTGAGACTCGTTAGCTCGTCTCCTACGAAGACTTGAACGAACATCGACGTCAAATTCCTTCGCCAACGCATCGAATAAAATCATGTCGCCAGCGGGCGCAGGCAAGGGACACAACCTGGCGATTCGCTTGGGAAACCCGCTGATGGTTGCACGCGTGTTGCGGAACATCACCCGACCCGTGCCGTGTTGATCAAGCAGAGCGTCCATCAACTCCTCGCGAATGCCACCCACGCCGCGCGCGATTTGCTCCAGCTTGGACCGGACGTTGGTCTCGGTGTCCGCCAGAATCCGTGCCAGTCTCGCAACTTCGCTGGCCGCAAGCTGGTGATTGCCGAGGATTTTCTCTGCCAGACGCGCGACATCTCGATAGCTCTCCGCTTCATGGATAAACTCGTTGAGATCGTAAAACCGATCCGGGTCGAGCAAGCGCAGTCGGGCGAAATGGCTGGCCATGCCGAGTTGCTCGGGCGTGGCGGTCAGGAGCACCAGGCCGGGCGTCTGGCGACCCAGCGCCTCGATCACCGCGTATTCCGGGCTGACGGACTGCGCCGACCAGCCAAGATGGTGGGCTTCATCCACCACGAGCATGTCCCAACCGGCAGCCAACGCCTGCTGCACCCGCTTCTCCTTTCCCGTGAACAGGCGGATACTGGCGAGCACCAGTTGATCGTCGAGAAAGGGATTGGTCTCGGGATCGGCGGTCTCAATCGCGTCGCAGCGTTCCTCATCGAAGATGTGAAACCAGAGATTGAAGCGGCGGAGCAATTCCACGAACCACTGGTGCACGAGCGATTCGGGCACGAGGATCAAGACCCGTTGTGCGCGACCGGTCAGGATCAAACGATGGAGAATGAGACACGCCTCGATGGTTTTGCCCAGGCCAACTTCATCCGCCAGCAACACGCGCGGCACGAGCCGTCCCGCCACTTCGGCCGCGATGTAGAGCTGGTGGGGAATGAGCTCAATCCGGCCGCCCACAAATCCACGCACCTTGGACTTGCGCCGGCGATGTTGATGTCCCAGTGCGGCCACGCGGAGGTCGAAGACTTCCGTCGGATCGAGCTGCCCGGCGAGCAGGCGTTCTTCCGGTTTGTTGAAACTGATGACGTCGCTCAGTTCCGTTTCACACAGCTCTTTCCCGCCGCCACGGTAGAAAATAAGTCCAGCCCGCTCGGCCACTGATTCTACGATCCGCGTGGCACCCGCCTGACATGTAATGGAGTCGCCTACCCGAAAGCGCACGCGGCGGAGCGGAGCGTTATCGCGGGCATATTCCCGCGTCTCATCGCTGGCTTCGAAGCCGATCGTTACCGTTCGCAGCGTGACGCGCCGAACCGAACCCAATCCGAGTTCAGGTTCGCTCTCGCTGATCCACCGCTGGCCGGGATGAAAGTTATCTGGCATGACGCGCGGCGGCATCTATACCAAACCCATTGGCGTGGCCCAAGCCGGATGTCAGAGGGGGCTAGCCATCCGCGAGCGCCTCGTTACCAAAACCTAACTCCACTCGCACAACTGCTCGACATGCGCCGCCGAGCCGTCACGCAGCCAGCCATCGAGTTGCGCCGGATCCTTGAGTTGCTGCCCACGCAACCGCGGCACCACCGCGAAGCGCGTCGAGATTTCCGGCAGCGCCGTCATGTCCACCCACAACTTCTCAAACTGGCTGACGGGGAACGTATCTTCCTGGCCATGACCCCAGCGTTTCTTCACGTTCTTGATGGTGATGTAGGTCGGTAGTCGGGCGGCCAGCGCCCGGACGGCGGCGGTGATTTTATTCCCATCGCCCAGATCATGGCGGGTCAACCCAAACGCGGTCAGCAACTGGTCAATGTCAATCCAGCAGGTGTTCGAGTTGTAGTAACTGAGCGTGAACTCACTCTCCTCGCGCGGCATGGCCAGGCCCTCGACCAGCCGCACCTGGCCGTTGACACGCGCCAAGCCGCCGCCGCGGTCCTCCAACCGCCGCATGATGACTTCGAACGTGAGACACGAACCCTGTGCCAGGTGGAGACCGAACTGGGCCGGGTCCGCATCGGCGCCGAGGGTATCAATGTTATGGAGCAGCAGGTGTTTCAACTGCGGTTGTTCCGCCAGCAGTTGCGCGAGCACACCGTTGCGGAGCAGGTTGGGAATCTCATACCAATGGCCGACCGGATGCAGGCACTGGCTGGGCAGATTGTCGGTGTAGTCACTCGCTTCGCCGGCGGCGCGCGCCCAGTTGATGAGGGCGGCATGGAGACTTTCCCGCACGCGTTGCTGCCGCTCGTCGAGCAACTGTTGCGGCATCTCCTCCCAGAGGAAACGCAAATCGCGCACGGTCGGAATCATGCGCAGCCCAATGGTGCGTCCGGGCGACAAGCGCACCGGGCCGGCATAGCTGTAATCCTTCTGCCGCGCGAGATCGTCGGCGATGGCCTGATGCGTGAGATAGCTCGTGGTCACCAGATGCGGCAAAGAGTGGCCCGTCAGCCGGCTGATGCGCCGGCTTTTCGCGAGGTGGGTTTCAATGAAAGTGCGATGCGCGCCGCCGAGTTTGCAGAACGGATGCAGGGCTTTCACAACGCCCGCGCCTTGCGTCCAACGGCTGCCCACGCCGGCGGCGAGCGTCACGACCGCCAGTTCGCCCCGGGCCAGCGCCGCCAAGCCCGCCGCGCGGTAGTCCGCCGCGGACTTGCCACTGGTATCCACCACATCGGTCGCCAGCACGTCGCGAATCTCGGCGCTGACGGTCAGACGATTTTGCGCCAGCCCGATCCGACCGGCTTTGAGGTCGTCGCTGATTTGTTCGTGTTGCCCCCGATCAAAACCGTTTTGCGCGAGCATCTCCGCCAGGCTTTCCCGGCGACCAGCCTCGGTCTTCAATTGCGGAACCAAATGATCAAACAGCGTGGACAGCATCCCGCTCAACTCCGGTCGGGTGTGACATGCCGTGCTAAACCGGTTGAGTTCGACCCGCGTTTGCGCCGCCAAAGTCTGCGGATCGGAGCGCAGCCAGCCGGGCACATGGATCGCGTAATAAGCCGCCGGCAGCAGCGCCTCCGGGCCGGACAGCCGATCCGCCCAGGTGCCGCGTTCGTTGATGGCGAAATCGTAAACCACCGGTTCCATCGCGAACGGGAGGGCGTTGCGCAGGGCCTGCTTGGTTTCCGACATAATGATTTGAAGTCGCTCCTGCGCGCGGGTTTTGTGGGCCGGATCAAAAATGAAACCCATGCCGCCGCCCGCCATGCCGCCGAGCATCCAGAAGCCCCAGAATTCTGGGCCGAACTCTTCGCGCACGCGGCGGATCAGGGTTTCGGTGAAATAATTGCTGGCCCAGGGAATAATGGTCTGGATCGGCTCGTTGAAATTCCGCGTCGTCAGGTCGCCGACCCGTTGCACATCACCCGCGCGCAAGGCGCCAACGATGTCGTCAAGAATCCCCATCGCCTGCTGCCGTCCGCGCCATTCGGCCTCGGAGCGAAGCAGATATTTTTCCGTCACCATTTCCAGGATCGGTCCGACGTTTTGCGCCATCCCGCCATGCACGAGCACCAAGCTATCCTGCAGTCGCTGCCGGGTTGCGGCCGATGCGTCGTGCTGATCGAAGATGCGATGCGTCGGCATCAAGCGACCGCGGCTGATGCCGAATTCGGGATCGTTCTCCCCCGCCAGCGCGCCACAAATGAGTTTCATGCCGGGCCAGACGCCGCCGGAATCCTGCCAGCCGCCGCCGGAGCCTCCGAGCCATTCGCCGAGCAGCGCCCGGGCGAGTACCAACCGGCGTTCTTCCTCGGCCAACGGGCCATCCAAAGAGCGGGCCTGGCCGGTCGCGCGCATGCATACGGAAATGAGCGAGGCCAGCAGGTTCGTCGAAACCGCGAGGCGTGATCCTTTCGGAATATTGTTAACGCTGCTGACCAGTTCCAAGCCACGCCCGGGCCCAACGATGCGCGCCAGGAGATCCGCGAGCTTCTGCCCTGAACCTTCAATCCCCGGCGGCACGATGCCAGCAGCGATGACCGCCGCCTTGAGCAAACCCAGATAATCGCGGGCGAAATCAAAAACCTCCGGGAGATTGCTGATGTCAGCAGTGGCGCCGAGGTCCACGCTGGTGAGGCGGAGAATCGGTTCGTCAATGACGCGCAGATACGCCTCGACCGGCGGACGTGGCGTGGCATCGCGGCCATGGACACCCAGATCAATCGAGATGTTGAGCACGCGCGCACCTTCCGGGAAATCCATGCCCAGAAAAAAGATGTCGCTCCAGCCGCCATGACTCAGGTCCATGCGGACCGGCGTGCTCTCCCGCAAAATCGGATAGCTGCCATCGGCATCGCGTTGCAGCAATTCGGGCCGCAGCCGCAGCGGATGATCCGCCGGATGCCCCATGCGAAACATCCATTGGTTGCCGCGCACGGAGCGGACGCTGCGCCGCACCTGGTCCGCCAGCGTCTGAAAAGCCAGCCGTTGATACGCCGCCGCCAGCGCACTGGAGATCGCGTCGCTGGGGCCTTCGGCGGCTTGCACGGAAAGAAAGAGATCAATCGCCTCCGCAAACCGACGGGACAGCAGTTGTTCAAAACCCGCGAAAGGAACCAAGCTGCGCTGCCCGATCCCCGACTTGAGCGGCAGATGAAACCGGTGAATGGCGTACAGGAAGAACAGCGCCCGGACCCGCTCATAGAGATTATCGCGGCGACGACGAAAGGCATCGAGTTCGGCGCACAGCGTATGGAGTTGCGCCAGCGAAGCCGTGCGACAAACCGAATCGAGCGACCGGTTGCGAACCTCCGGATCGGAAGAGGTGATGATCTCAATCAGCGGATTGGCCATATTGCGAGTTTCAGGTTCGAGAGCGCCGGCCGGTTACTTGCCACCGCGCGCGAGCAATTCGACGAGGCCGGATAACACTTCGTCGCGATCTTCGCCCGCCAGGGCGAGCGCCAGTTGCGCCGTCAGCAGTCCGTATTTCACCCCGATGTCGAAGCGACCACCTTGCAACTCGCAGGCCAGATACCGTTCATGCTCGGCAAGCCGGGCCAGTGCGGCGCTCAGTTGCACCCGACCTTTATCCCCCGCCGCGGCGACTTCCTCGCCAAGCAATGCCATGACGCGCGGCGTCAGGACGTGCATGCCAAAGAAACAGAGATAGTGGCCCGCCCGCAGGCCCGGCACGATGAGACTCTGCTCGGCCACCGTAGGGGTTGGTTTCTCCACCACGTCGGACACGAGATAAAGTCCTTGGCGCGCTCCGGCCAAACGACCACCCACGGCGCCATAATGGGGCAGTTTGTTTTCCCGCGTCGCTTGCACGGCGGACACGGTGCAAGCTTCGACCGCGGCGGTTTCAACGAGCTGCTGGGCACAGCGTTTTGCGCCGTGGCTGATGTAGAGATGATCCCCGACCAGCAGCAGAAACGGCGACGCGCCCGTAAATTCCTTCGCACACCAGACTGCGTGGCCGTAGCCGAGCGGTTGCGTCTGCTCGACGAATGACAGGCGTTTGCCATGGGGCCCGGCGGCGGCGCGATAGGCCTCGCGGTCGCCCGGGTTGACGACGACGCAGATTTCCTCGATGCCGGACTGAAGTGACTCGTCAACGATGATGGCGAGGGCGGATTTACTTTTGCCGTCGCGATCCACCAGGGTTTGCAATGGCAGCGAACGCTGGCTCGGTCCGGCGGCGGTGATGACGGCTTTCTTGATTTCCATGTCGAATCCTGTTGTAAGTCGTTGGCGATCGGGGCCGCGGCTTCAGCCCGCAATTATTCCCCCTGCATGTTCACGGTTTTCGCACCGTAACCGCCAGTAGAATTTCTCCCATTACACCTCCCGGGGCTCACTCCAAATCGGCCGCCACTATGGCCGCGGTGGTTCCTCGGACCACGTCAATGCGGGGTGGGAGGATTTCGATGCCGTATTTCGGCGCGACCGCGAGCAGCCTCTGAATGTCGGCCGGCGTCACCGGCAACGGCGGCGAGTCGAAGGCAGGCAATGGATGCCCAATCTCCACCATGAATTTCTCGAAGCCCGGCGGCGTGACCAGAATGAGCATTCGAGCCGGCGCAGGGCTCTCGTTCTTGAAGGCGTGCGGCACGCCGCGCGGCCCTTGGATGAAGGTGCCGGCACGGCCGACGAGTTTCTTGCCACCAAGTTGGAAAGTGATTTCGCCTTCCAGCACAAAAAACGCCTCGTCTTCACGATGGTGGATGTGGGGTGGCGGCCCGCCCCCGGGCGGCACCCGCGCTTCGCTCAATACATACGCGCCGCCGGTTTGTACACCGGTGGCGAGCATGCGATAGACATCGCCCACTGCGGAAACGACCGGACCTTCGCCCGGGCCGAATTGGATGATTTGTGCTGGTACTGACATAAAACTATTTGCAGCGCACTCTAATAACGGCCAAAAATTCTGCAATCATTTCCACTTTTGGTTTCGCGTCCTGCGGACCGCTGTGGTGGAGGCGAACGCTGACGGCGGAGGCTTCTAGGTCGCGCCAGTCGATAAAGAGCAAGTTGTAGTCACGCATATGTCGCACTTTGATTGCGACTGATTCCCTGCCGTCAATTCGCCCTTCGGCTTGGCGTCTCGCGAACGACCTGGTGCAGAAACCAGCCCAGCCATCAAACCTCCCTCGCGTTTCGATCGCCGGCAGGAATCCCTTTGCTCGTGTTTCTTCCGGGGCCTAGTCTGTGGCCGATGCTTGATGCGAAGCGCACCGCCCTGACCTACCGTTATGAACGGTGGCGGGCGATTTCTTCCGGCATCCTTGAAACCGCCGGCGGCACTTTCCTGCTGCTGATCGCGGTGCGCTGGTATGACGCCGGCTCGCTCGCCAAAGCACTGGTGGCGGGGGGCGGAAGCGTCGGCCTGATGCTTGGTCCCTGGCTCGTGGCGCGGGTGGAAACCGCCGGCTGGCCAGTCGCCAGGGCGGCGGCGCGCGTGGCCGGGCTGGGCGCCGTGGGGTTCGGAATCATGGCGCTGGTGCCGGCACTGCCCGTCTTCGTCATCGGGTCGGTCGTGACGATGGCGGCCAGTGCCGTGGCCGTGCCGTTAATGACGCAGATTTACCAGGAGAACTATCCCGCGCGGCAACGCGGCAAGCTGTTTTCGCGCACCTTCATGATCCGTATTGCCACGGCAGCGGCCTTCAGCGAACTGGCCGGACGGCTCTTGTCCGCCAACCTGGAATTCTTCCGCGGGTTGCTGGTTGTCTTTGCAGCGGCGTTTGTCCTGGCCAGTTATTGTCTGGGGCGGTTGCCGTCGCGACCGCTGGCGGCTTCGGGCGGAACGCATCCATTTCGCGCGCTTCGGTTCGTGCGGGACGACGCTTTGTTCCGCCGCACGCTGGGAATGTGGATGCTCATGGGCTTTGCGAACCTGATGATCCTGCCGTTACGCGTGGAGTATCTGGCCAACCCCGCGCACGGCGTTACCTGGGGCGGCCAGATTCTGACCACCGCGCAAATCGCCTTGCTCGTCGGCGTGATTCCCAATCTGGCGCGGCTGGTGATGAGCCCGGTGTGGGGCTGGCTGTTTGACCGCATGAATTTCTTTGTGCTGCGCATCGTACTGAATGCCGGGTTCGCCCTTGGCATGTTGTCGTTCTTTGGCGGCAACCATCTGGGGTGGCTGATCGTGGGCGCGATCATCTACGGCATCGCCAACGGAGGCGGCGACGTGGCATGGAGTTTGTGGGTGACGAAGTTCGCGCCACCGGAGCGGGTGGCCGATTACATGAGCGTCCACACGTTTTTTACCGGCGTGCGCGGCGTCATCGCGCCGGTGGTGGCGTTTCAACTCGTGGCGCACTGGTCCGTGGCCGCGATCAGCTGGCTCGGGGCCAGCATGATTGTCGTGGCGACCCTGCTTCTGATTCCGGAAGTCAAATTCGGCAAAAACGCGAGGTCGGCGGCAGCGTTGACGGAGGAAGTGTCAGAGTGAAGCACCCATCAGCCACCGATCTGCCGTCGAAGCGGTGACCGGCGCAAACTCGAATGAAGCCGAGCTGCCCTGACCCACGAAACCAGGCGCCGGTAGACTGGCGCAGCCCCGGAGGCTTCGCAGCATGGACTGCGGTGGCCCTCCACCACTATCCCCCTGCCAGCCGGAGAGCGCACCGGAGAACTCAACCCTCCACCCACGGCAGCACGAGGATGCGATTCGGGTCAACGAAATCCTTCAACAATCCAAGGTTCGTCCGGCTGGCGGCGTCCGGTTGGGCGGGATTCACAAGGACGACGCGGGCCTGCCGGGCAGCCGCGGCTGGTAGCGCTTCCAACACAAGTCGCACCTGATTCACCGCGCCGAGTTGGTTCGGGCAAAGCACGATGGCCTCGGCGTCCAGCGCTCGGATCAGATCGCGCGAATCGAAGTCCTCACCGAGCGGGCTGAGCAAACCGCCTGCCCCCTCGACGACCACCACCTCAAATCCTCGCGCCATGCGCCGGATGTGCGCCACGACGATGCGAAGTCGCAGTCGCCGTTTCTCCCGCCGCGCGGCGACCAACGGCGACAGCGCGGCGCGGAAATGCCAGGGGTTGACCGCAGCGAGCGGCAGGACTTTTCCCGCCGCCCGATGGAGCTGGCGGGCATCGTCGCGCCCGCCGGAGCAGACCGGCTTGAGCGCGGCCACGCGAAATCCGTGTGCCAACAGTGAACGGGTGGTGAGCGCGGCGAAGACGGTCTTACCCACCCCGGTATCCGTACCGGTAACAAAGAGAATGCGCGCCGGTTTCATGGGTTGGCCGCACGACCGGGGACGGTCGGACGCAGGTCAGGCTTTGGACTCGTCGTTGAGCGCGGAGATGCCGTTGGCGATGGCGAACTTGGTGAGGCCGGCGACGCTGTGAACGTCCAGCTTGCGCATGATGCGCTCCCGATGCGTCTCGATGGTGCGCACGCCGATGCCCAGATGCATGGCAATTTCCTTGTTGCTTTTGCCTTCGGCAATCAGCGCCAGGACCTGGCGTTCGCGCTCGCTGAGTTTCGCCACCGGTTTCGAGTCGTCCGCGTCGGCGACATACTGGTTGAGCGCGATCTGGGCGATGGGTTTGCTGAAATACGCCTCACCTCGATGAACGGTTTCGATGGCATGCACGAGTTCATCCGTCGGCGCATCCTTCAGGACGTAACCGCGCGCGCCGGCTTTGATAATGCGCAGAACGGCGTCGCGATGGTTCTGCATGGACAGAATGAGAACCTTGGCCTGCGAGGCGACCTTGCGCAGCGCTTCCGTCACGGCCAGGCCATCCATCTCCGGCATGGAAATATCCATGAGCACAATGTCCGGCGCGAGTTCCTTGACCAACCGAATAGCCTCGGTGCCGTTGGCGGCTTCTCCGACAATTTTGAGATTCTCCTTCGCCGCCAGGCAGGACAGCAAACCTTTGCGAACGACCGGGTGGTCGTCCACGATGAGGATTTTGATTTTGCTGCTGCTTGTTTTTGTGGCGCTCATGGCGTCGAACACTCACTGCGATCAGGACCTCGACCGCAGACGGAAGCCCAGCTTACATCAAACACGCGGCGAGGCAAGCGTCCATCCCGCGAAACTTGCGCTTTTCGTCCGTCATCCTAGACTCCTGCGGCATGCATGATTTTCGTTATGTCGGGAACCAACTCCATTGCGAAGGGGTTGCGGTCGGAACGCTCGTAAAGAAATTTGGCACACCGCTTTATGTCTATTCGCAACGGACGCTGACAAATCATTTTCAGAACCTGGATCGCGCCATGGCACCGGTGGATCACCTGATCTGCTTCGCGATGAAGTCGAATTCCAACCAGTCCGTGTTGCGCACCCTCGCCAATCTGGGCGGCGGGTTCGACATCGTGAGCAGCGGCGAATTGCAGCGCGTCATCGCCGCCGGCGGCGACCCGGGCAAATGTGTTTTTGCCGGCGTGGGCAAGACCGCGGCGGAAATTGAATTCGCCCTCCGGCGCGGGGTGTATTCGTTCAACGTGGAGAGTGAGCCAGAGCTCCAGCGCATCAATCAGGTGGCCGCGCGGTTGAAAAAGATCGCCCCCGTCGCGGTGCGGGTAAACCCGAACGTGGACGCGCACACCCACGCAAAAATCACCACCGGCACCTACGAAAACAAGTTCGGCATCGCGTTCGAGCAGATCGAGAGCGTCTATGCCCGGGCCAGCATGTTGAAGCATTTGCGGCTGCGCGGACTGCAAATGCACATCGGCTCGCAGCTCACCACAGTGGCGCCGTTTGAGCAAGCCGTGCGCAAGGTGATTCCGATTGTACAACGATTGCAGCAGCGCCACGGCCTGGAGTTCTTCAGCATCGGCGGCGGTTTGGGCATCGTTTATCAGCCGGCGCTGGCGAGCGGTGATGCCGCATGGTGGCATAAGCAAGGGGGAAAGATGCTCACGCCGGAAACGTACGCGGCACGCCTCGTGCCACGGCTCCAACCGCTCGGGTTGCGAATCCTGATGGAGCCGGGGCGCTTTATTTCCGGCAATGCGGGCATCCTCGTCACGCGCGTCGAATACGTGAAGCGCACGGGCAAGAAGAACTTCGTCATTGTGGATGGCGCAATGAACGACCTGATTCGGCCGGCCTTCTACGACGCGTATCACGAGATCGTGCCGGTCCTTCGCAAAGGCGGCGCCACGATCAAATCCGATGTCGTCGGGCCGATTTGCGAGTCGGGCGATTACTTCTGCAAAGACCGACCGTTGCCGAAAGTCGGCACGGGCGATCAGCTCGCGCTGTTGAGCGCGGGCGCCTACGGCTTCGTCATGGCGTCCAACTACAACACCCGCCCGCTGGCGGCGGAGGTGTTGGTGAACGGGAAAAAGTATGCGGCGGTGCGCGAGCGTCAGCCGGTCAAAGCGATCTGGGCGGGCGAGAAAATTGCGGCGTGGTTGAAATAACTCCCGTTGGGCTGGGAGAATTTCCCGGCCGGGCGATCGCGTCCCTCCATTCGGGAAATGGTCAAAGGCGCGAAGCGGGCGCGGCTGGCCGCGAAACAACAATGAACTGACGGGCGAAAACGAAAAACCCAAGACTCCATGACGCCTCACTTCAACTGGCTCGACGGCAGCATCGTCGGCTTCTATCTGCTGGCCACCATGATTGCCGGGCTGATGGTGCGGAAATACGTCTCGCGCGTGGACCACTTTCTGGTCGCGGGTCGCGAGATGAACATTTATCTCGGCATCGCCTCGCTGGCCGCCACGGAGTTCGGGATTGTAACCTGCATGTACACGGCGCAAGCCGGCTACACACGTGGGTTTGCGGGCGCCGTCCCCGGCATCTGCAACGCCCTCGCCATGTTCGTGGTCGGCTACACGGGTTTCTGCGTCAAGCCGCTGCGCGATTCCGGCGTGATGACCATTCCGGAGCTGTTCGAACGGCGTTACGGCAAATTGGTCCGCTGGCTGGCAGGCGTCGTCATTGTCCTGGGCGGACTGCTGAACATGGGCGTATTTCTCCGCGTGGGCGGGCAGTTCCTCGTTGTCTGCTGCGGCATGAATCTCCGCTACCTTGAACTCGCAATGACGGTCCTGCTCCTCGGCGTGGCCGTTTACACGATTCTGGGCGGCATGCTTTCCGTGCTGGTGACGGATTTTCTCCAGTTCATCGTCATGAGTGCCGGATTGCTGGTCGTGACCTTTCTGGTTCTGCATCAGGTGGGCTGGGACAAAATCGT
>JADLHS010000335.1 GCA_020848635.1 Limisphaerales bacterium | reverse complement strand
TCGTGCTCACCGAAGGCCCGAAATGAATGAAGGGCGCCATCGCCAAGGCCGAGGAGCTCCACCAGCAGATACCCAACAGCGTGATCCTCCAGCAATTCTCCAATCCGTCGAATCCGGCGATTCATCGTAAGACGACCGCCGAGGAAATCTGGCGCGATACGGACGGAAAGGTTGATTTCGTCGTCGCGGGCGTCGGCACGGGGGGCACGATCACGGGCGTGGCGGAAGTCATCAAGGCGCGCAAACCTTCGTTCCAGGCGATTGCCGTCGAGCCGGCGAAGTCGCCGGTGATTTCCGGCGGCCAACCCGGCCCGCACAAATTGCAGGGCATCGGTGCGGGTTTTATTCCGGACAATCTCAATGTGAAGATCGTGGACGAGATCATCAAGGTGAACGAAGAAGATTCCGGTCCGGTTTCCAAGGAGATCAACCGGCTGGATGGCATTCCCGTGGGAGTTTCGAGCGGGGCGATTGTCTGGGCGGCGTTGCAGGTGGCGAAACGTCCAGAGAACAAGGGCAAGCAGATCGTCGCGATCGTCCCTTCGGCATCCGAGCGCTATCTGTCGTCCTGGTTGTTCGCTGACATTGACAGCGAGAGCGACAAGCTGGACGAGTTCGGCATTCCGACGCCGGCGGCCCAAGCGTCCGCTCCCCGCTGAAATTTAATTTGTTGTGCCTACCCCAAAATGGGGAGGCTGGTTATGAAAAATCAAATTTACGGAAGCTCACCGGACCACCGGAGGTTTTCAAGGAAGAACCTGAAACCCAGTGAGCGTGAGAGACACTTGCGAGACGGCGATTAGTTCCCGGCCGCAGCTCTTCATTTTTCTCCGCAGTCCTCTGGACGTGTCGCTGGCTTGCGACACGACCGCGCTCGCGCGCGGACGTTTCGGTCGTTCTTCTTCTCATCCAAAGAAATCAAATCAATAGAAGAAAACACATGAAAACAAATCGAAACCCAAAACTCATCCGCAGTCTGGCTGCGGCAGTGGGCGGTTTTGCCTTGTTCACCGGAGCGGTGTCCGCAGCACCATTCCTCTACAGTCAGGGCGATCTGGCACTTACCTTCCGTAAGACCGGCGGCGCATCCGACCTCGTGGTGAACATCGGCAAGGCCACCAACTACAACACTCTGCCTCTGGGCACGAGCGTCTCCATCAGCAACCTCCTGGTCGCGCACCTGGGATCGGCGTTCGCCGGGGTCAATGACCTGGTGTGGGCCGTTGGCGGGGCGAACCGGTTGGGCGGCGATCCCAATTATCCGGCCAATACCCTCTGGGTAACCAAGCCGCGATTGGATGCCAGCACGCAGTCCACCCCGTGGCTGCGCAAAGGCCAGTTTGATCAAGGCTCCACAGCCGGTCAGGTGGATGGCGTGGGCGCGAAGGCGGCAACTTACAGCGGCAACGTTGCGAGTAATGCGAACAACACCGCCACCGCGGTCGTCATCCCGTCGAACAACCTCGACTATGGGCTTAATGTGATCATCGGAAATGGTGACTACGATGGATCGTTCCAAGGCAACGTACAGAGTGTGACCCCGTCTGACTTCGACGCGGACTTCGCGAATGTCTCGCGCTCCGATCTCTATGAATTGCTTCCGGGCAGCGACACCCCGGGCCGCTATCTCGGGTATTTCGAGTTTACGCCGGACGGCACGTTGACGTTCAACACCATTGTCCCGCCGCCGCCGCGCCCGACCATTACCAGCATCACGCGGGTCGGCGATGTGACCTCGGTGTCCTTCACCACGACGGCCAGCGCGACCTATCGCCTTCGCTACACTAATGAAGCGGGACTTGGCGCTCCGGTTTCGACTTGGACCACCGGCTCCTCCATCAACGGTACGGGCGCGGTTCTGTCCCTTGCGGACACAAACTCGGCGGGCATCCGCTTTTACGCCGTGGAAGCTCAGTAAGCGACAAACCGATCAGAAACTGAAATCAACAATCGAAATTAACCGGATAGCAATTAACAAAACCATTTGGAAAGAACGAATATGAAGACAAGCAAATTGACAGTGATCGTTGCGGCGGGCGTGGTGCTCGCGGCTGCCAGCGCAAAAGCGGACAAGGAATTCAACATCTCCGGCGCGGTCGCCTTTCGCGACACGTCGTACCGGGCCATTAACGCCCTATACGGGGCGAATGTCGGATCAATAAACGCGGATACGCCGGGCAATCCCGGCAGTTCCATTCGGGTCACTTGGACGGGTCAGATCACGAATCTGTTCGGCGCCGAACAAGTCACTATTCGCGCGAATGACAACGGCGCCGTCGCCGGGATTCAGGACTTGGTGCAGAGTCGTAACGTCAGTTATCGTTCCTCATCCACGCCGGGCGACACCAACTTGGTCAACCTGCAATCGGATCTCGCCTACGGCTCGGTGTTCCAAGCCTCGACGGCGTTCAGCTCACCCGCTCTGGTTGATTCCAAATTTGGGATTACCCCGGTCTTCTTCGTGAAGAGCGTGGGCACTCCGGCTGGGGTGACCAACATCACGCGGCAGCAATTCAAGGTGCTCGCAGCCAATGGCGCCCTGCCGCTACGTTTCTTCACTGGCGTCGCGACCGATACAAATCTGCTGTACTACATCAGCCGCGATCCCAGCGCGGGCCAGCGCGTGATTGTTGAGAAAGAGAGCGCCTACAGCGGTAATCCGCAATTCTACCAGTGGAATTCCAACACCTTGGATTTCGTGTTGGATTCTACGGGTCGCACGTCCACTCAAATTCGCGACCAACTCAATGCCGCGACCAAACCGGCCATCAGCTTCCTGACGGGCGTGGATGCGGTCAACGTCAACGGCGGGCAAAACGTGATCGGCTACAACGGCCCGCGAGCCTTCTTGAACGCCACCTACTCGAGTGTGGCCAACGACCTGACGCCCGTCATCTACGGGCAATACAGCCAGTGGGGTTATGAGCACATCTTTGTACGATCCACGGCGTCGGCGGACCTCATCGCGTTCCGGGATGCCCTGCTCGGGGCGATTGACACCGATTTGCAGACGTCGGCGCACTCGCTGCCGATCAGCAAAGTCAAAGTCACCCGCAACGCTGAAGGTGGCGTCGTCAATCCGGTTGTTCCCTGAAGCTTGATTCCTTCGGACCGGCGCGGGTTGTTGACCTGCGCCGGTTTGCCCCGAGCGACCATTCCAATGGAGCTATTTTCACCCAACTATCAAATGTTGATTCGGCGATTCGCACTCATTTATGTTACCGCGTTTTTGATCGCCGCCCAATGTCAGGGCGCGGTCGTTTCGCCGTCGTGCAGCAATGTGCCGGTCGCGTCGGGTTTCCAGATTAGTCGCTACGAAATCAGCGGCAGTTCGGTTCTCAGCCAGTCGGAGGTGGATGGGCTCACCGATGATGCCGTGGGCCCGACCGTCAAGCTTGCGGAAATCCGCCGCGCCCTCACGCGCCTGCAGACCGCCTATCGCGAACGCGGTTACACCCAGGTCTCGGTCAGGCTGCCCCAGCAACCGCTCACCACCGGCGTCGTTCAAGTTCGCGTGTTCGAGGGGTCGCATTCCGCCGCCCCCAAGACCGGGGCGGTAGAGTTTCCGGTGTGGGTGGGGTCGGTTTACGACGTGCGCCACTTTGAAATCCACGGCAACACTAGGCTCACGCCGGAGGAGATTGACCACATCCTCGGCCCCGCGGCCGGCGCGGCGGCAAATCTCGATCAGTTGCACGCGGCGCTGATCCGGCTGCAATCGGCCTATCGCGCCAAGGGCTTGGCCGGGGCTTCCGTCATGTTGCCGCCGCAATTGCTCACGGACGGCACGATCATCGTTCAGGTC
>JADLHS010000334.1 GCA_020848635.1 Limisphaerales bacterium | reverse complement strand
TCGCGCACTTCGTCCGGCAGCCATACGACTTGGAATGGACTATTGCCCTGAAGCGTGCCCCCGTCGTCGTTGTAAATCGCCTCCCCCGGACGTGAAAGCAGACGCGGCGCGGGATTGTCCTCGTTCATGATGAGGTAGGCGTCGGCTTCGTTGCACTGAAGCGCGATGCGCACGACCATCTGGCCGATGGTGGCGCGGGCCAGCGAGTAGGCGCCGCCGAGCGTTTGCGAGCCGAGCAACACGTGAATGCCGAACGCGCGTCCCTGCCGAACAATGCGATCGAGCAGCAGCGCCGCGCCCTGGGAAACGCGGTCGTCCTCCACGAACAACTCCTGAAATTCGTCAATCAACAGCAACGTGCGCGGAATCGCCTCCGTGCCGCCGGCGCGTTTGTAGCCGGCGATGTCTTGCGCGCCCAGCTTGCGGAATAAATCGCCGCGGCGCTTGAGTTCATCGTCCACGCGCTGCAACACGCTCAGGCCGAACTCGCGATCGCTCTCGATGGCGATGACCCGCGCGTGCGGCAATTTGTGGGTGGCGTAGCATTTGAACTCAACACCCTTCTTGAAATCCACGAGGTAAAACTCCACCTGCTCCGGACTGCACCAGAGCGCGAGGTTGGTGATGATGACATGAAAGAGCGTGGACTTGCCAGAGCCGGTCTTGCCTGCGATCAACCCATGCTGCCGCGTGCCCTGGCCGAGCGCGAGGTATTGCAGCTTCGTCGCGCCCGTGCGGCCTACCGCCACGCGCAATTCGGTTGTCGTTTCCCGGCTCCATAGATCACTGTCGTCCGGCGCGACTTCCGCGAAGGGCATTTCCACGCGATACGAATCCGTGCTGTCCTTGCCGATTTGCTGGAGCAATTGCGTGGCGAGTTCCGCGTTCGGCGGCGCGTCGAGCGCGAGCTTGATACCCATCCAATTCGCATTGGACAGGGCAAACCCATCGCCCTGGGGCACGACGCAGATTGCATTTTTGCGCAATTCCTCGGGCACAAACTCCACCGGTGCGGTTTTGCGTTGATCCCAATGGATGAGCAGATGGACCCCACAACGCGGGCCGCTGGCGGCGAGGTTATGGAGGCGCTTCACCGCCACCTCGCTGAAGTTGGACGGAAAATCCGCGATGACGAGGAAGTGATACTTCTCCGCCAGACGCCCGGCTTGCGCATTGTACTCCGCAAGCGTTTCGTACTCGTTGCGCAGGTACATCTGTGTAACTTTCTCGATGTGTTCGTTGAGATCGGCAAGCCGCTGCTCGAACTGGGCGGTCTGCGTCCAAATGCGGCTGTTGATGAGCCGCTCCTCGAAGTCGGCGAGGTGCATAATGCCGGCGAAATTCTGCCCGAGGCCAACCGGATCAAAGATCGTGAAACTCAGCCGGCCCGGTGGGGAGCTGGCGAGCAGGCGCAGCACGAGATTGTTCAAAGCCCCGATGATCTGCTCCTGGCCGGATTGTTTGGTCTCAAATAACAGCGAGGCCTGGCGGGGCACGGACAAGAGTAACGGCACGTTGAACTGCAAGTCCCCCGGGAGGGTGAGTCCCTTGCTTTGAAGCGAGACGCCACAAAATTTTTCGGTGTCCACGGTCAGCGAACCAAACCGGGCGGCCCCGGCAAATTCCTCCGGCAACGTGAATCGCTGCCATAGCTCCGCGCGCCACGGCGGGAATACTGCGTCCGCCGTTGTTCCGGCGCTTTGCAACGCCGCACGGGTTGGCAATACGGTGTGCCGCCAATCGGCTTCGATGGCCTGACGGCTGGCATCTCGCGTGGCGTTGAGCCGGGCGAGGCTTTCGTTGGAGGTCGTTTCGAGCTGTTCCAAGGCGGTTGTGGTCGTTTTCAGTTGGCGCGCTCTTAATTCCTCGTGCCGTTCGTTGATGGATTTAAGCCATAACCGCCGGCGCTCCTCGTTCGCGAGAATGAGCTTGCGCGCCTGATCGGTAAGGCGATCCGTCCAACCGCTGCGTAAGATCCGGGCTTCGCCCCGCACCTGCTTCCAGTGATCATTGAGCTTCTGGGTGGTGCTGGTGTGAACGGCTAGGAGGCGCGCGCTTTCGGCCTGGAAACTCGCGTCCGCCTTTTGGGCGCAGATAGCGGCGAGTTGACGGGCCGAATGCAAAGCCCGGGCGGCGGCTTGCGCGTGGGGGAAGGCAAGTCGCCGGCCGAGGTAGTAGAGGCCCAACAAGATCATTAGGGCTGCGCCCACCAGGACCCAGACGTGCGGGGGGGCGGCTGCAAAATCAAAGCGCCGCAGTTCGGGCGCCAAGGCGAACGGCACGAGCAAAATCAGAGGCAGACAAAACCAGAGCCGGAAGAACCGGAAGAAGAGCGGCAGCCCGAAGACGTTGCAGCGGGCCAGGGTTTGCCCCGCCAGATCGCGCTGCGCGCGAAGTTGTTCCAGGAGTTGGTTCTCGGGTAGTGACGTATCGAGGGGGGGCGAGCTGGGAGGTGCTGTGATCAGGCGGGCAAGGAATCGGTAGCCGGCCAGGGCGGTCCGGGCGCGGGCTTCAATCCGATCAAGCGCCGCAACTTCGTCGGCTAGCTGGTTAGCGAACGCCGCATGGCGGGTCTTATTGTTCTGCGTATCCGCCTCGTAAACGTGTTTCGCTTCAAAGAGTCCGTCCTGGTTTTCGAGGGTGTGCTTACTTTCTTCGCCCTCGATTTCCGCCAGGCGCTGTTTCTGGGCACTCTCCCCCGCCCGCGCGATGCGCGCTTTGCGAACGGCGAACGAAGCCTCGACGCGCTCCCGGTTGGCGGCCAGGTCCGCTTCTGCCGCGGCGATTTCCGCAGCCCCGCGCATCCGTTCAGTTGCCCGCGCCTGTTCGAACTGGCTGCGCAATTTGTGGGAACGCGCGCTGAAATCTCGCTCCAGTTCGTCGGTTCGGTGGACGGCGTCGCCCATGCCTTGGCGCAGGCGTTCAAGCAGGGCCAGCGTTTCGGCGGTGCTCAGCAGCTTACTCGCAGTCGGTGTGGATCTTGGTGAGAATTCGTTCAAGGGATTCAATGTTGGTGACGGTCTGATTGACGCCGGTGAAAAGTTCGTCGAGAAACCGCCGTTCGAATTCCCGGCTTTTGGTGTCGCTCCAGAACTGTTTGGTGCTGGCCCATTCGGCGGCCAGTTCTTTCGTCAAACCCATCAGGCGATTTTGACTGGCGTTCATGGCGCGGCACTCCCTTCCGGTGGCGGCGGATTTTCCGCAACGTGCTCGGCGGCCGCGGGCGCAGGAGTTGCCGCCGCCGTCCCGGAGGTTAGCTCGGCGTACTCGCCGAGGGTTTTGGTCATCTCATTCAGCCAGGCTACCGCCTGGCCCAGATCGTGACCCAGCGTGTGCCGGAGTTTCTCCACTTGCCGGCCCAGCGGTTCCACGCGCTGATCATACTGACGATGCCATTGCTTTGTCGTTTTGAATTTCTCCTCCGCTTCGCGGATGGCCCGGCGGGCCTTCTGCACCGCGGCCTGCTGAATATACGAGGCGTCGCGCAGGCCGGAGAGTTGGGCGCTGAACAATTCCTGCTGACGCCGCTCCAGTTCGTGGGTGAGGCGGCGGATTTGATTTTGCCAGTGGGCCGGACGCTCGGATTGCAGCCAGAGGCGGGTTCGCGTCACGTCGTCATTGACCTCGTCGAGAACGCGGCCGGCCCGTTCGCGATAGACAATGAGTTTCGCCCGGAAGTCCTCAATGGCTTCCAGCGAAGTGACTCTAGCGCGGTCGGGCATGGCTCAAAATGGAGAAAACAAACCTCGAACCTCGAACCTTGAATACCCAACTTCCCATGACTGCGAGCCCGGCGATTCCCCGAGCCGAGGGTGGATGTTGGATGATCGAGGTTCGAGGTTACTTCCACCGATGAGGTTCATCCGGGCTTTAATGTTGATCCAGGTATTCCTCAATGCGCTGGGCTTTGCGCAGGAGGAAGGGCGTATGCTGGTTCGACGACTCGATGAATCTCTTCAGCACTTTCATCGTGTCGCGAAATTCCTCGGAGAACTTGGCGTGCTCCTGATCCTGCCAGGTATCACCCAAGGCCGAGAAACGCGCCTGCAGGAGCGACATGCGGTTTTGTAGTTCGGCATTGAATCGCTTGAGTTCTTCCGCGAAGCGCCGGACTTCGCCGGGATCCATGACGGCCTGTGGCATGTGCGTTCCTCTCGTTTCGGATTGTTTGCTGGCGGGAAGCTAACAGACGCGGCGCGCACCTTCCAATCGGAATTACACCGGTTCGTTTCTAATCCAAATCTCCGCTTTGTCTCAATCCAGGCGGAGCACGCGTGCTCAGTGGCAGGAATAGGAGTGAGCTCAGGAGCCGCGGGCCGGTGGCAGGATTTCAACAACTTCCGATAGCGGCCGGCCTTGCAGGTCTGAGACCACGGCCTTGCGGCCGTACAGGACCGCCGGCGCAGCAAGTTCAAGCTTTTCGGTGATCAAGGCGTCGGATTCCACCCGCAGGAATGCCCGGGCTTCGGTGTGATGCTTCACGCCGCAGTCGGCCAAAATGCGCCCCAGCGGGATTTCCTCCGCGAGAATCAATTCCCGTACCTCTTCGGGGTAACGACCGACGTAGAGTTTGTTCGCCCCGAACTCCACCGGTTGTTCGTCGCGGTTCAACCGGAGTACCACTTCGCGGAAATAAAAGTCCCCCCGACGTTCGCGGCTGACAATTTCCAGATGGAGGTTCGACTCGTAAAATGCCTCCAGCGTCGGCGTCATGTCGTTCTGGTGAACGAGCAACGACTTGTAGGGCTCGGGCACGGCGTCGCTTGCGATCACTTCGATGCGGGGCAGGGGGAGTTTGGCCCGCAGGTAGAACTCGGAGAGCGGAAAGGTGAAGGTGTCAGGCATAACGTCCGGTTTTGTGTTCGGGTTCGAAAAACTCGTGGAGCAGACGGTCAATTTGCAACAACCCCTCGCGGGTGACGCCGATGCGGTCGCCCCCGTTGGTGAGGAAGCCCCAAGCGCTCAAGGTGGCGAGCGGGGCGGCGAACTGGACGCGTGGATCCACGCCAAATTTTTTTGTGTAGTGGTCCGCACTCACGCTGCCCAGCTTCAAGCCCAGCATGAATTCACGGAGATACCGTTCCTCCGCCGACGGCGTGAGGGCGCGATAGACCGGCAGCTTGCCGTTGTTCACCGCATCCACATACGGCTGGAACTCGTGATGATTTTGATAATGCACGCCGCCAAGATGACCGAAGCTCGCCACACCAATGGATAGAATATCCGCGCCGGAAAACAAGCCTGCGCGGTAAATGAATTTCACCTGCGCCGGATCGCGCACCACGGTCGTGCCGCTCGTGACGGTGTAGCCAATCTTTTCGAACTCGCCGTAGGCGTAATTCACCCACGCGCGTTTCGTTTCCCAATCGGCGACCGGCGCGACGAGTTTGCCCCCCGCCTTCATCTGCTGATAAATCCCGGTGTTGAACGGCACCTCCATCTGATAAATCGTCACCGAGTCCGGGCGCAGCGCCACCGCCTTTGCCACGGTCTCGCGCCACTTGTCCTCCGTCTCCTCGACCATGCCGGCAATGAGATCAATGTTGATCTGCGGGAAGCCGATTTCGCGCGCAAAGGCATAGGCGCGGGCGATTTCCTTGGAGCGATGCGCGCGGCCGTTGATCTCCAGGATGTGGTCGTCGAAGTGCTCGATGCCCAGGCTCAGGCGCGTGACGCCAAGATCGCGAATCGCCTTCAGTTTGTGGTCCGTGAGCGTGCCTGGCTCGGCCTCAAAGGTGACTTCCTCGACCTCTTCCCATGACAATAATCGCTTCATGCCGTCGGTGAGAAAATTCAACTGGTCGGGCGAAAGATAACTCGGGGTGCCGCCACCAAAGTAAACAAACCGGGGTTTGCGCCCGCGGATGGCTGGCTTCCGGGCATAAACGTTTAACTCCGAGAGCAGCGCGTCGAGATAGCCGCGCACTTCGGACGAGTCTTTGTCGGTGTAAACTTTGAAATAGCAGAAGTGGCAGCGTTTCCGGCAAAACGGGATGTGGACGTATTGGCCAAAGATGGTCGAGCGTTGGGAATCGAGCGTCAAGCGCGGGCGGTCGAGCGCGGCCTCGAATTGCCCCACGAACTCCGGTTTCCAGAATGCGAACGGCGGGTAGTTCGCGACGAAGTAATTGCCAGCGGTGGTTTCGTGGCGCAGCGGGGGCGTCGCGGTGGTTGGGACATCACTCATTTCTTTTCAAGCTTTGCGCCAAAACAATAAACACTGCCATCGTCGCTGCCGATGACAAATTTCCCATCCGCCACGCCGGGCGAGCTGCCAACCGGCTGGCCGATTTCGTATGACCACAACTCCTTGCCGTCGCTCAACCGTACCAGATACACCCGGCCATCATCCGAGCCGACCACGACCTTGTCGCCGCAGACGACCGGCGAGCTGTCCACCCGGCCACGCGTGGCGAAACTCCAGACCGGTTGTCCGTCGCTGCGATTCAAACAATGCAGCATCTTGTCGCGTCCCCCGAACAGGACGCGATCCCCCGTAACGGCCGGCGACGAAAAATACGGGAACTGCCGGTCGTGAAACGCCCACACATTGGTGCCCGACTTCAGGTCCGCGCAGAGAAATTGATTTTCGTAGTGGCCGAAGTATGCCCGCCCGCCCGCCAGCGCCACGGACGCCGCGATCGGTGCGCCAATTTCATTGCTCTGTGATTGCGACCCATCGGCCAGCGAAATGAGATACAAGAGGCCATCGCAGCCCCCAAATACCGTGTGCCCGTCCGCCACGGCGGGGGAGCCATTGATGTAATTGGCCGATTCGTAAACCCAATTGCTCCTGCCCGTGGCGGCGGCAAGGCAATGGAGTTTGAAATCGTAGCTCCCGATGAGCACGTTGGTCTGACCACCCGAAACAAACCAATTGGGGGCGCCGAGGATCTTGTCCCCCGTGGTGTATTTCCAAAGTTGGCGGCCGGTGCCGGCCTCGAGCGCGTACAGATTGGCATCGCTGGAGCCGACGAATACTTTCCCATCCAGCACGAGAGGCGAGGATTCAATCGCGTCGCTGTTGGTAAAGGCCCAGAGTTTTTTGCCGGTCGTAAAGTCGAGCGCGTACAGGTTATGATCGTCCGAGCCAATGAAGACACAATCTCCGACGATGGCCGGGGAAGATTTTACAGGGCCGGCGGTTTTGAAGGTCCAAAGCAGCGCAGGCTTTTCCGGGAGGTGTCCGGGCGCGATCCCGGTGAGCGCCGGTTGGCCGCGAAACATGGGCCAGTCCGCCGACCAGGCAGCGGGACAGGACAACCAGCCCAGCGACAGCCCCAACCAGGCGGTATTTGCAATTGTCAGTTTCATCCGGCAACTATGCAGCAGAGTTCGCCGCTTGGCCAAATCTCAATGATATGGTGGGCCGTCAGGGTTTGGGCGTAAAACCCATTTGCGCCACGATTTCCTGACCGCGCGGGGACTGAACAAACTGGACAAATTCCCGTGCCGGCACGGTCGTCTTGGCCTTGTTGGTGTAAAGATGCAACCTCCGGGCAAAGGGATACTGGCTTTGGTTCACGGTTGCGGTAGTGGGTGGCACGCCCCCGATCGCGACGGGTTTTACGCCAGTTTGGTGCGCAAGGTTGAAACTGGAATACCCGATGCCGTTGGCATCCTGCGCTACCGCCTGAATAATGGACGCATAGCTGGTCAGCAATTTTGGGTCGGCCGCATACGGTTTATTCTCCATCGCCAGGTCGCGAAAGCCCAGGCTGGTGCCGGAAATCGGGTCGCGCACGTACAAATGAATCGGCGCGTCCGGCCCCCCCACCGCCTTCCAATTCTGCACCACCCCGGTGAAAATATCCCGCACCTGTTCGCGCGTGAGATTTTCCACGGGGCAACCCGCGTGGACCACTACCGCCACCGCGTAGGCGCCGATCACGTGGTCGTTCAACTCGATGTCCCGCGCCTGCGCCTGCGCCAATTCATCCGGCGCCGCCACGCGCGAGGCCCCGGCGATGTCGCACTGCCCGGCGAGCAGCGCCCAGAAGCCATACCCGGTCGCCTTCGATTCGACGGCAAACGTCACCGCTGGGTGTTCCTTCTTGTACTCGGTCACCAACCGTGGCAGCAATTCTTCACCAATTGTATTCGAGCCACGGATGACCACTTTTTCCCCGTGAACGGACCCGACCGCTCGGTCCGTCCCCGACGAGTCGGACGAAGATTTTCCTGCCGGGCAACCCGCCAGGAGCAAACCAAACGACAACAGCGTAAAGGTTCTCACCCAGCCCGCCATTGCGAAGCGGAAAAGTCTGGCGTTAAACATTGTTTTCATGACGAATGTTAGCGAAGCGATTTCGCCATCACGTATAGTCCTCAGGTTCGCAATGGCAAGGCTAAAAGCGGATATGAGCAGTAGTTGTCGCACGCAGGCAACTTGGCAGGCAAACCGCAGGGGGCTAAAGGTTGTAGAAGCATGGGAAAGGGCAGAGGGCAATGGCTTTAGGCTTTTGGGCCAGGCGTCATCCGTTGGCCAGGCGGTCGTTTTCCGGTGCTCCCAGACCGTAGCCCGGCGAGGCTCTTTCAAAACTCCGTAGCCGCAGATATGCGTCCGCGCCATTCTCCGCAATTTGCGCCGACTCACGTTGGCGGCTACCAGATTTTGAAACCAGCTCCCGCGAATGCAGTTTTCAGCCAGCGCCTCCCGGTCCTGGCCGAGCGTCGCCAAGTCGCGCGTGGGTAGTTGTCCAGAAGCATGGCCTATGTGCGGCGCGGCTTTGTCAGCAGCCCATTTCCAACGGGACTGGAACTCGCCAGCGTTGGTTCATCGTTCGTGGACCTTGTCTTGCAACGAAGGGTCAGGTGGTCTTGCGCGGCCCTTTTTGTCGGCAGGCACTAACTACTCAGATTCAGGAATCGGTACGAAGGGCGAAATTCCCGTCCACGACTTGCGTGCTGCGATCAGGCACCGGTTTGGCCTCGATGACACAAAATGCAACCATCGCTTCCCAGTCCGTGATTTTCGGATGACGCAGATGGACCGCGAGTTTGCGCCCAAACTGCCGGCGTGAACGGGTGCGGTCGGTTGCGACGAGGCCATGAATCAGCCGGGGGGCCAGTTCATTTTGCGTCCGCCGAGGAGGTGACAATGCAGGTGCGGCACCGCTTCGCCAGCGTCGGGGCCGTTATTAAATACGAGGCGAAAGCCACTTTGCGTGAGGCCCAGCCGCCCGGCGACTTCGGCGGCTTTCACCAGCAGATGACCGAGCAAGGCCTGGTCCTCCAACCCCGCTTCGGCTATGCGCGGAATGGCTTTCTTCGGGATCAAAAGGACGTGCGTGGGCGCTTGTGGGGCAATGTCGTGAAAGGCGATGACCAAGTCGTCTTCATAGACGATCCGGGCCGGAATTTCGCGAGCGACAATCTTCTCGAAAAGGGTTCGGCTCATAATTTCAATTGCGCGAAGTTCGCCAACGGACCGGACCAGGGACCGGCGCTCCGTTACTCAACCATGAGCGCACACGCGTCGCCCGCGGCTTCAACGCGCACGCTGCACCGGAGGAATTCCATGATCTGGTCGCGAAATTGTTCGCAGCGCGGACTCCAACGTTGCGCACCCAGCAACCGTTTCACGCAGGCACGCAGGCCGTGAAACCGGATCAATTGCGGCGAGGCGTGGGCTTGTTCGCGAACCGAGGCACGGAGGCGCGGGAAGAACATCAGTTCGCAGCCAGCCCCAGCCTCCTGCGCCAGCAGTCGCAAGTCGTTTGCGGCTTGGCGCGTGCGCAGGCTGGCCACGCAACCCGAGTCGAGCTGCAGGCCCAAGCCCTGCAACACATTTTCAAATGCCGATGCAAACTCCGCCATGGAAACAATCTCGCGCCCCAGATGGTTCTTGAAGTAGTGAAAAACCGACGCTGCTGCGTGTTCGACGAAGTCCTGGTCGAAGAAGCCGCCAGTGCCACCGCCGAGTTCGACGGAGATCTTGTCCGCTGAGAAAGGAACGGATTCACCCGAGGGCATCCGGAATAGCAGACAATCGGGAGCCAACAAGATCACTCTTTTCCCTCCAACTTATTGACTTCCGAGACAAAGTCGGTGGCTTCCTGGAAGCGGCGATACACGCTGGCAAACCGCACGTAGGCGACTTCGTCAATCCCCCGCAGACCGTCCATCACTTGTTTACCGATGAATTCCGCTGGAACTTCGTCTTCAAACTTGTTGCTCACGGCCTCCGCAATTCGTTCAACCAAATCCTCGATGATTTTCGGGCTAATCGGACGCTTTTGACACGCCTTCCTGACCCCGGAAAGCAGTTTGTCTTTCGAGAATTCCTCGCGCCGTCCGTCGCGCTTCACAATCATCATGCCCGGCCGTTCGACCTCCTCGTAAGTGGTAAAGCGATGCTCACAGGCGATACATTCGCGTCGGCGACGAATGGTCGCGCCTTCACGGGAAGCACGAGAATCAACGACTTTGTCGTCCTGACAGCCGCATTTGGGGCAGCGCATAAGAAACCACAGCTAATTGTGGTGGCAAATTTGTAGCACGCTAAGGATTGCGGCGTCAAGCTCCGCCAGCGAGGTGCGTTAGATCTGCTCGAAGTAACGGCGGCGTTCCCAATCCGTCACGGCACTTTCGAACGCCTGAACTTCCAGCCTGGCCGTGTGAACGTAAAAATCCACTACACGTTCGCCAAAGGCCCTGCGTGCGAGTTGGCTCCGATCGAGCCGCTCCGCTGCTTCACGGAGCGACCCGGGCAGCGCCGACAATTTGGTGTCCATGTAGGCATTACCCACGTATTCCGGGCCGCAATCGAGTCGTTCCTCCACGCCCGCCATCCCTGCGACCATCATGGCCGCAAACGCCAGGTAGGGATTGGCGTCCGCGCCGGGCATCCGGTTTTCGATCCGAAAGGAATCGCCATGGCCAACCACGCGGAAGCCGACCGTGCGGTTATCGCGCGACCACGCCATCCGGGTGGGCGCCCAACTGGCCGACTGGTAGCGTTTGTAGGAATTGATGGTTGGGGCAAAGAAGCAGCCGAGTTCGGGCGCGTACTTCATCAGCCCGCCGAGAAATTGGCGGAAGCATTTCGTACCGCCGGTTTTGGCATTCCAGAACAGGTTTTTGCCCCCGCGCCAAAGGCTGATGTGAATGTGGCAACTGCTGCCCACCTCGGTATGCCAGGGTTTGGCCATGAAACTGACCGCCTTCCCCTGCTGGGCGGCGATTTCCTTGATGCCTTGCTTAAAGAGCACATGCATGTCCGCCATCGGCAGCGGTTGATCATACACAAAATTGATTTCATGCTGGCCCCGGCCCCATTCGCCCTTGCTGGATTCGACTGGTACGCGGGCCGCGGCCATTGCATTGCGCACAAGCCGCAGGAGCGCTTCGTCGCGCGCCGGTTGCATCGTGTGATAATCAATCCGGTAATCGCTGGAGGGGACTAGATTCCGATAGTCGCCGGCGAAAGCGTCATGATAGCTTTGATTGAAGAGGAAAAACTCCAACTCGCTGGCGATGGCGGCGGTCCAGCCTTTCTTAGCCAAAGCCTCGACCTGCTGCCGCAGGACGGAGCGGGGCGCTTCGGCGACCGGCTGGCCATCCGTGTGCGTCGAATCACAAATAACGAGAGCGGTTCCGGCCTGCCAAGGCAGCACGCGCATCGTAGAGAAATCCGGCTTTATCGCAACATCCCCGAAGCCCTTGTCCCAGTTGGCCAGTTGGAAACCGTCCAGCGGCTCCATCTCGATGTTCACCGTCAGGAGATAACTACAGCCGTGGGTGCCGTGTTGGGCGTGTTTGCGAAAGAATTCGCCAGTGCAGCGTTTGCCGACCAAACGCCCGAAGACATCCGGAAACGCGACGATGACAGTGTCAATTTCGCCGCTTTTGATTTTGGTTAGCAGGCTGCGCAGATTCATGAGTTGATCGAGTGTCGCTGGTTGCCAATTTGACGTCAGGATGATGCCCGCGCAAGGCAACTTTCGCGCTCCTTGGCGCTCGGGCGCCACGAAATCCGGGCGAACCCGGCGAGGCAACCCGCTTGCTCGCCGGGCGGTCAGTAACCCAGCAATCCGGCCGAATGCACGGTATCGCCGCCCACGCCCGTTTTCGGTGCGGCCTTGAGCGAGAAGGTAAAGGCGACCGTAACGTCGTTCGGACTGCCTTGGTTGTTTTGCAGTCGCAAGGCCAGCGCCGCCGTCCAACTGCGCAGGTCACGGTAGATCGCGTAACTCTGCGCCTGCATGATTCCCTCACGGAGTTCGTACTGATGAGTGGCCCGTATTCCCCAGTTCTCGTTCAGTTTGTAGTAAAGCGTGCTGATCAACAAACTGTTACCCGTCTGACCCGGCGTCAGAACGGCGCTCACCTCATTGTTCAAATACCAGTGACTGAGGCTCCAGCTCCAGATTTCGTTGGGCCGCAGGGTCAGCGTGTGCTGTGCCACGGCGAGCAGGCCAAGACTGACGTCATAACGCACTTCGGATTCAAACGTGAACCAGGTGCGCGGCCGAAATACCACATCGGAATATAGATCGGCGAACGCGGACTGATCGGCGTCCGGGGTCAGCCTCCAGTCGGTGTAAACATCCCAAAACAGAAAATTCTCGAGCTGGCCGGCGCGTTTGGTTTGCAGGCGGTTGCGGAGCCCCATGCGGATGACGTTTTGGCTGTCAATGGAGTCAATCGAGTTGTAGTCCGGAAATTCGATCGGCAACGGTCGCAGGCTGGGTTGGACATAGTCGAACTGGGGCAGCTCGGCCGGCCCGACGCTGGGCGAGGGTACATAAACATAATTGAGCGACGGCTCGGCGATGTGGCGCAAGCCATCGAGCGCCAACCAGCCATTCGTCGCGCTTGCCCATAGGCGGGACACCTTGAACGTGGCTTCCGCGCCAGTAATGAACACCGCGCGCGGCGTCGCATCGTTGGTGCCGCCCGGGCCGGTCTCCTCACCATAGTAGGACCACCGCCCACCGACCCGCGGGATGACATTGAGCCAGCCGAAGAAAGTCTGCGGCAGGGTGACTTGATGATAGGTGTCAAAGCGTCCCGCGGCGTAGTCGAGGCCAGTCGGCACCCCGTTCGTAACGGCGAATTCGCGGTTGTAATACCCGATCGAGCTTTTGCTCTCGTAATAGAGCGGCGTGTCAAACACCTGTTGCCGGAAGCCGGTGAGCTGGACATCGGGGAGGCGCTCGACAGTTTCAAAGAAGTCGTTGATCTGCACGACGGTGAGCACGTCCACGCTGAAATTGTCAAAGAGTCTGTTAATCTCGAGAAAGGTGCTGGGTTGCGGGTTTTGCCGATAAGCGCCCTGGAAGAAATCGTGCAGGATCAGGGAATCGCTCAGGTAATTGACCTGGGCGTTGAAGTTCAGATTGGTGTACGGCGTTGCATTGTATCCGAGTCCAAAGAGCTGGCGGTTGGCCGGCGGGACAACGGCGGGATTGTCGTAATTGGGATCCTTGTCATGGAGGTAGTAATACTTCAGGGCGGCTTCGCCCCATTGGCCCAGGTGCAGATTTAGGTCGGCTCCGCCTGCGGCCCCCCGTGATGTCCGGTAGTCCGCCCGAAGCACTCCGTCCACCGCGTCGTTCAACTGCCAGGTATAGCTGCTCAGGAGGAACTCTCCGTAACTGGTTCGATAGCCGGGAACAAAATTGAAATGGTTCATGTTTCCATCCAGCGGCTGCTTGTAATACGGAAAATAGAAAACGGGCACGTTGCCCAGGTACAAAACGGCGTTGCGAGCCTCAATGGACTTACCGGGAATGATCTTGATGGAACTCGCCCGAATCTTTTCCGCCGGGTTGGCGATGTCGTCGGTGGTGATGAACGCGTTCCGCGCCGTGTAGATTCCGTTGGTCAGGGTATTCTGCCCGGTGGCGACGCGATTGGTGGGATCGCGGCCTAGATTCTCCGCCCCGAGGTTCTCGCCGGCCGCGAACACGGACGCGGGCGGGTAACCAGTTCGAAATTGTTCGGCCAGCATCTGCCGCGTCTTATAATTGTATTGGACGCTGTCCCCCGTCCACGCCAGGTCATCCCGCAGGATATGAACGTGACCGACGGCGAAGATTTCGCCCGTGATGGTATTCCCTCGCACCGCATCCGCCGTGAGCACCGCGTCCCCGTATTTGAGCATGAGACCGTTGGTGTAAACGAAGGTGCCCTTGGCTGAATCGTATTCGATTTGACCGTCGCCGGAATTGGAAAGCGTCCGAATCTCCAACTCCAGTTCGGGCTTCACCTGGGCGAAAACAGACCCGGCGAAGGCAATGGCCGCGACGGCGAGCAGGGCGGCAAGGAGTTTTTTCATTCGGCCCCGCCAGCTAACCAGAACGAAATTGCACTGCCAAGCGGGATTTGCCGGTGTCCGATTTTATGCCCCCCCATTTCGCGCCCGCACCCGTTTCTTTCCGGTCCCTTGACCACCTCTGCTTTGAACGGCTGGCACATGAACTGCAACATCCCGCCCGCAAGGAAGACAACATGGCTACCAAGATTAAAGTGCTCAAACTGCTTCAGGAGATTAGAGGACATGCTCAGATCACCAACCGCCGGCCCGCCCCGCGCCCGCCAGTGCTTTATCTGATGCAGTTGCGCGCTCAGCCCGCTCCCGCAGAACTCCCCAAACACCGTGTCACCATTACGACGGATGCAAAGGCGTTCGCCAACGGTCCGTTGCCCATCAAGATCAATCACGTCAAAGCCAATCGCCCCGGCCAACCCGTGGGGATTTGCTGACACATTCCGTCCGTTTTCAAAACGCCGGTCGTTGACTTAATTCAAGGCACTGTCCTGTCCACCGCTGGCGTTTTCACCGGTCGCCGAACGCCACGGTTAATCCCATCTGCTCGAATAAATTCCGCACCTGCGCCCGCGCCCGGTCGTCCGCATCCTTCAAGATCCCCGCGCTCCGCGCCCCGCGCCGCAGATCGTCCACCGCCAACTGCCGCGCCGTCTGTTCCAAATCCTTGTCAAACGTGCGCAGCAACCCCGTCGTCCGCTCCACCACCCGCGTCTGCCGGTCGTTCAAATACGCATCCGTGATCTGCGCCGCCGGCAGCCGAAGCACCACCTCCTTGTCCCGCACCCAAACGTCCGCCGGTTGCAACCGGCTCAAATCCACCCCCGCCTTGACCACGCCGCTGGCCACCAGCAACACCCGGCTCTCCCCAAACCACTTCACGTCCTCCATCACCACCACTTTCTCCAGCACATACTTCACCGTGACCAACTGCGACAACGTCTGCACCTGGCGCAACACCGTGGTCGTGTTATACGCCGCCGGCCCGCCCCCGGGCCCCCACCGCCGCCCGACCCACCCCAGCCACAGGCCAAGGACAAACAGAATCCCCAGCGCCGCCAGCCCGAGAATCATCCGCATCTTTTGCATGCCCCAAGCTTACTTCGTTGCCGGGAGAAGCAAAGCGGGAACCCTATGCTCAACTCCGACAGACGGGCGTACGACGCTGTAGATTCACCACAGTCGAGCCGGCGAGCGGTTGTTTGTAGAAAGACATTCTCGAAGAACATCCGCTCCTTCCGACTGCTGCGGCGCTGTTAGAAGTCGGGGATTGCTGGAAGTCATTTTTGAATGGCAGCACAGGAACCACTTCGCGGTGCCAATCGGTTCAGTCGCAATCATGCAGAACGGCATCTTGTGCTGGCGGCGGGTCGGTCTCGAGCCCGGGCAACTCGCCTGAATGCGAGGACGACGGCAGTGTGACTGCGACATCAATCACCCAGTGGACATAACCTTTAGTCGCAAAATCTCCAACGCTTGCGTGCCAGTAACGCTCTTAAACGTCTCTCGATCAAACGGATTAAAATGTTTAAACACGACGGTTTCGTCTGCCGATGCAAATCCAAGGAAAACTGTACCGACCGGCTTGGCTTCGCTTCCACCGTCTGGCCCAGCGACACCAGTAACGGACAGCGCGTAGTCGGCACCCGTCGCACGCCGCGCGCCTTCGGCCATCTCCCGCGCCACGACTTCGCTCACCGCCCCGTGCGTCGCGAGCGTTTCCGCACGGACCCCGAGAAATCGCCGCTTCGCGTCATTGCTGTAAGTCACCAGCCCGGCCAACAAAACCGCCGAGGCACCGGGCACATTCGTGAGGCGATGCGCGATGGCGCCGCCGGTGCAAGATTCCGCGAGGGCAAGGGTCTTTTTCCGCGCGGTGAGCAATTGGACAATGACGGCTTCCAGGGTTTCGTCGTCCGCGGCAAAAATATTCGGGTTGAGCTGTTCGCGAACCACCGATTCCGCAGCGCGCACGAGTTGAGTGGCCTGTGATCCGTGGGCGGCGAGCCGCACGTCCACGGCCCCCATATGGGCGCAGTAGCCGAGGTCCAGTCCGCGCGCCAGCGCGTCGCACAATGGCCCGGCAATTTTATCGGCAACCTGGGATTCGCCAATGCCGACGGTGCGCAGCGTGCGGCAGACATACTCACTTTCAATCGGCAATACGCGGTGCAGCAGGGACACGACGGTATCGCTGAACATGGGGCGCAACTCCCGCGGCGGGCCGGGCAGCATGATAAGCCACTTGGAGTGGGTTGAGGGTTGAGGGTTGAGGGTTGAGCGGGAGGCTGTCTGGTCGCAATTTTCCAGCTGCCATCCCTCAGCGTCAACTTTCATCGCCAAACCGGGGGCGGTGCCGTGCGGATTTGGCAGAACCACGGCACCCTCGGGCACCAGCGCTTGCACGCGGGTACTGACGGGCATGGGGCGGTTGCGCGCCGCAAAGAACTGTTCGATGTGCTTAACAATGCTAGCGTCTTCACGGAGCTTTTTGCCAAGCAGTTGGGCGACGAGATCGCGCGTGAGGTCGTCCGAAGTTGGGCCCAGCCCGCCGGTGGTGATGACCAGATCGGCGCGTGCCAGCGCTTCCCGTACGGCCTGCTCGATGTTCGGTCCCGCGTCCGGAACGGCGACCTGCCGCGTGACCACATACCCGAGATCGGCCAGCCGGCGGCAAAGCCATTGCTGATGGGTATTGAGGACGCGCCCGAGCAGGAGTTCGCTGCCGGTGTTGATGAGTTCGACGTTCACAGGTTGGAGTTTGGTGCGGGCGGGGTGCGAGGCAAGGGTGGAGTTTCAGCGGAAGTTCGTTTCGTAGATCTCGTAGTGCGTGTGCTTCATGCCAAGCCGGTCGTAAGCCTGCCGGGCCCGGCGATTGTTTTTTTCGACGTAAAGCCGCAGGCCGCACACGTTGCGCCGCGACTTTGCCAGCTTTTGGACATGGCCAAACAGCGTGCGGAACACGCCTTCCGAGCGGAACTTGGCCGCGACATAAACGCTTTGGATCCACCAGAAGTAGCCATTGCGCCAATCGCTCCACTCGTAGGTTATAAGCAGCTGACCGATGACAGCCCCATCTGCTTCGGCCACGAAGTAAATTCCTTTCGCTGCATCCTTTAGCAAAGCGCGCACGCCCCGGCTAACATCGGCAGAGTTGAGCCGCAACGCTTCTGTTTCCCAGGCAAGGCGGGAGTTGAAATCAGCGATGACGGCAGCATCGGTCAGGCGGGCCTTGCGAATTTTCATCGGCCAAAAGAATAGTCAGGCCACCCGGGAAAACCAGCCTGCTGGTAGCCGCCGACGTGAGAAGGCGGATAATTCAGGCCTTCATCGCCGATGGAATCCGCCTCCTCACGTCGGCGGCGACGAAAGCTACCCCAACCCGTTGTAAAATCTGCCCGTGAACGATGGGCCTATTGAGATGCACTCCATTCTGGAGAGGAATTCCGAGGTGTCGGCGGTCAATCTCGCCATCGGTCATCTCTACGGCTGGGTCATCATCATGGCACAAATTACAACCTAAAACCGGCTTTCAAAGAAAGCCTACTCGACAACCATGAAGCCCGGACTTATGGTCGTCATCAATGAACCGGAGATATACAACAATTCTTTTGCGTACACCCAGTTAAGCCGCTTCACATGTTATGACTATGACCAAAAAGCACTGGCTATTGGTGAGCGTGGTTTCGGCTGCGCTTCTCATCGGGTTGGCGATATTCGGCGGTGGCTATCGGTCGCTCGGGATATTGTTTCTGCCACTCGGCTTGTGGTTTAGTCTGCGACGAGAGCCGGAGCAGATGCATGTTCGTCCAGTGATTCAAGTGCTTGGTTGGTTATTTGTTGGTGTTGCTGTTGTAGCGGTGGTCGCATCAGCGATTGCCATTGGAGCGAATAGATAGCGTATGACGAAATTGCGACCTGCCCCCCCCCATTAAGTCAGAGCGGTCACCAGGATAACCTGTTTCATTACTCCATTGAGCACCTCCAGCCGCCGTCACACAAACCTTGAAGAAAATTACTCGAATTTGAAATTCCGCTTTGCGCTCTGCTCCCGGACGGCGGAAATCACCGCAGCATCGAGCGTTTTCGTGCCCGCCACTTCCTTCATGCGCTGCGCGACATATTTCTCCCGTTCGCGATTCAACTGATTGATCTTCGCCTGCAACTCGGCGCGTTCCTGGGAATTCTTTTCGACGAAAGCCTTCCGCTCGGCGG
>JADLHS010000333.1 GCA_020848635.1 Limisphaerales bacterium | reverse complement strand
GGATTAACGCGTAGTTTTCGTCCCCACGAAGACGAAGCGCGCGTGTGTCAGGCCATTGACCGCTTGGTCGAAGTAATACTTGACCCCCTTCGAGAGATTGACGCGCTTGATCTCCAGCTTGAGCCCGGCATGAGTGAACAACTCGCCATAATCCGCCCGCGTGAGCCCCAACCCTGCCGGCGGCTCGCTCCGAGCGGTTCGTTGCGGCGCGGAACGAAATCGCACCAACGGGCGCACCGGTTCCCGAATGGCCACGAACTGGCCGCCGGGCTTCAATACCCGGCGCACTTCGCGCAACACGCGCAACATATTCACCGCCCGGTTGAGCGCGTCCGCGCAGACCACGGCATCAAAGTGGTTGGCGGGAAAATCCAGCTTGCCGAAATCCGCCGGCATCCGCGTGATCTTGGCGGCGTGCGCCTGCAGCAGTTTGAAAACTTTCGGCGCCTGCTGCTTCAGCAAACGGGCCGAGGCATCCGTGGCGATGATCTCGACCACCGGCGGCAATTTGGACAGCTCCGCGCTGAACCACGCCGCGCCCGCGCCGATTTCCAGGATCCGCCCGCGAAATTCCAGTCCGCATTCCTGCGTAAGGAACGGGATGAACTTCGGAAAATCCGCCTGCACGCAACGCCACCACTCCGCCTCGCTGGTGAACTCCTCGCCGGGATGCGACGCCTCGGCCCGCTCGATCAGCATCGCGGGCAGTTCAATTTTTTTTTCGATGTAGCGGGATTCGTTCACAGCCAAAACGCAACGCAAGTTAGGAAGCAACGGACGGGGGTGCAACTTTGTTTTGCGCCGCCGGACGCAATCCATGGCTTTACACATTTTCCCCCCGGGCCTAAAGTAACGTCATGCCGACGCAATACGACGCTACCGAATTTGTGGATACGGATTTTCAGGCGCACAAATCGCCTTACGCCGCCGCCCCCACGGCGGCCCCCGGCCCCTTTCGCGCGCCCACGCGCGAAGAGGTGGATGTCAAAGTCACCGAAGCGCAGCAGAAGCTCGCCGAACTCAAACGTGCGCAGGAGGAGTTGGAACGTGAGCGCTCCACGCTCGAAGAATTGCGCCGCCGCCAGATGGAGTTCCAGTCCGGTCGCACGGAAATGGTGCAACACCTCACCCGCGGCCTGGGTTTGCTCGAAGAAGCCGAGTTCGCCGCGCGCCGTGACGCCGAACAGATGGCGAAGTCCATCGGCGAAATGCGCGACGCGCTCGCCAAAGTGCAGGCCCTGCGCGAAGAAGGGTGGACCAAGGACAACTTCAACGTGGAACTGACCCGCGCGCTGACGACGATCGAAAACGCCCGCTCGGAATGGAATGGCGCCCGGTTGAAATATCCGGTGCTCTCCCGGCCGCTGAACGGCGCGGCGAGTGACCCGCAGCCGGGTCAAACCGCCGTTTCGCCAATGGCCGACCAGAGTTTTGGTCAACTGTGCCGGCTGGGACTGGCGTTGACCTGGCCGCTGGCGGCGATTGCCCTCACGGCGCTGGGCGTTCTGATTTTCGAGCTGCTTCGCCGTTGAGGCGCGGCCAATTGCCCCGCAAGCCGGAACAGATTCAAGCTTGCCCGGCCAGATCACATGGGCTGGTTCAAAAAAAAATCGGATCCCATTTCGGATCGCGCATCCGCACTCACCTCCGAGATTGCCTCGCTGGAGGCGCAGATCAAGCGCCTGGATGAAAAACTGCATCCCGGTCCCGGACAACCACGCTTGCGTTCGACCGCCCTGCCCCGGGGCCTGACCATCAGCCACAGCGTAAATGCGCCGGCCGCCTCCACCCCAACGGTGTCGCCCGACCCGGTTTTTGAGGAGATCAACCCGGAACGGCTGACGCCCCGCGCGGAATTGGAAACCACCGCCGCACACTACAACGAAATGGGCCTGCGCAAATATGATTTCCCCGCGCTGCTCGAACGCCTGCGCCATTTCTTCCACGGCCCCAGCACGAGCAACCCCAAGCTGGTGAGCTACCTGGCCGCGGGCGGCGTCCAGGGGCTGCGACCTTTGCGCAAGGAAAAGCGCGTGGCCCGCAATCGGTTCATCGGGTTCACCCTTTTCCTGCTGGTGATTTTGCTGGGGCTGTTTTACATATTCCGCTCTCGCTGAGAAGAACTATGCGCCCAACCAGCAACGTGAAATTGGCCCGGTTCGGCATTGCCACGCCAGACGGAGAGTTTGCCGCGGAATATTCCGCACGTGGATTGGCACAGCTCCACTTTCCGAACGCCCGCGTCAGCGTTCCCCGACCCGCAACCAGCCGCACGTGGTCGGACGTTCGCCCCTGGCATCACGCCACTCAGTCGGCGCTCAAAGCCATTCTCGCCGGGCGCTCGCCACGAGTGTTTCCACCGTTGGATTTATCCGCCGGCACTCCCTTTCAACAATCCGTCTGGCGCGCGCTAACCCAAATCGCCCGCGGCCAGACCCGCAGCTACGGCGAAATCGCCCGCGGCGTTGGCAAACCCAAAAGCGTCCGGGCTGTGGGGGGCGCGTGCGGAGCGAATCCGATTCCCGTCCTCGTACCCTGCCATCGGGTGCTGACGGCGAACGGAAAACTCGGTGGCTTTTCCGGCGGACTGGATTGGAAGCGCCGTTTGCTCGCGCGCGAAGGAATAACGCCGGGTTAAGGCAAGCCGGCCGCCGCGGCAGTTTGCAGCAAACGCTGCTTCCGAATCACCATCAACATCGCGCAGCCGCCGATAAAGCCAAAGCCCGCCATGGTGGGATACCACACCCCCCAGCCATACTTGTCAATCAGCCGGCCCGTGATGGGCAGGGCAATCGCCGTGCCGTAGTATTGAAAGGAATCAATCACCCCGGTCGCAAACCCCGCCATCTTGCGCCCGCCAATATCCATCGGCGCGGCGGCACCAACGATCGCATGAGTGGAATTGGCCGTCAGCGAAATTAATACGAGAAACAGGCAGCCCAGAAAAATCCCACCCGGCGTCGGACCCACAAAGCCGCTGTAAATAACGATGGCCGCGCCCAGAATGACGAGGCTTTCAAAATAATAGAGCGTCATGGCGACCGGGGAGCGGTGGCCCCGGAAGAACCGGTCCGACACCCAACCCGCAGTGAAGGACCCCAACACCGCCACGATCGGCATCAGGTTCATTGTGTAGAACACCGCTGGTGGTTTCTTAGCCAGATCTAGATGAAGTTGCTCCACGAAGTAAAGCACGGCGAGCTGGTCGGAACTGTTCCGCACCGCGCCCGTGCAGGCATAAGCGAGCGCGTAGTACCATACCAGCGGGTGGGTAAAGATGGTCACAAACGACTCCTTGAGCGTGGCCCGCGTGCCTGGATCGGTCCGGCCATCGCCGTCATGCACCCCCCCGGGATAGCCCGCCTCCTCGGGCGATTCCTTGGGAATCAGTGCGAGCAGAACGGCCATCGCCGCCGCGAACAACGGCGGGATGCGGAACAACCAACGCCATTCGCCCTGCGCCACGACAAACACGCCGACCGTAAAACCGGCGAGAATCACCGGGGCCAGATTATTGATCGCCACCTGCCCCATCTGGATCATGAACCCGAAGATGCCGGCGAAGGTCCCCCGCTCGGTGCGGCTAAACCAGGCGGTGTTGATTTTCACCATGCCGGGAGCGCCGAAGGATTGAAACCAGCCGTTCATCAGCCAGATCAGCGCGAACGTGGAAAACGTTCCCACGTAGGAACCGAACCCAAAGAACAGGTTCACCGCCACCGTGCCCGCCGCACCGATGAGCATGGCCGTCTTGCCGCCGATGCGATCCGTCAGCAGGCCGTTGACCAACTGGCCCGTGCCATATGCGATGGACCACGCACTCAACATGTCGGCGATCTGCGTTTTGCTGAACCCGAACTCCGCGATCATCCCCGGCGTGGCGAAGCGAAAATTGTAACGGCACATGTAGTACGAGGCATACATGAGGCCGAGGATGAACCAGTTCAAACCGCGCCGCGCGCGGAAGCCGGGTGGGTAGTGAGGCCGCGGGGAAGCCGATGGCACGGGTGAATTCATTAATCGTTCGTCATCGCTTCCGGCAAGTCTGCGGGACAGCTAACCAAACCCCCGCCGGGCGGTCAAACCTTCCTTGGGTCGAATTCGCCGCCCGGCTCAGGCAAAGAAATATCCTTTATGCCGAGCTCGGCGTACGCGCTCGGCCCGCTGGCGTTCCACACCACTAACTTCCGGACGTTCGACGCGTCCATCTCCGCTTCCGCACTTTCCTGAACTACCAGAACTGCCTTCGCACGATGGTCAGTGAATCCTTCGGCGTGAAGAGCGATGACTCCAAATACGACTACCGTCACGGTGGCAACCAAGCCTGGGCGGAGCGCGTAAACCGGATTCACCTGGATCGCGTGACACCCGCCCGAATAATTGAATGGCAGAAGCACCGGCCCAAGCAGGCCGGCCCGTCACCCGTTTCCGAGGGTGTTTGGCGATCCCTTCCCGGCCCCCGAGACGCTCGGATTTCCGAACGACTTTGCGATCCACGGTCCGACACTCAGCCATGTCGGGTGGGCGGTTTTTTTGCGGGGATTGACAGCGTTGCATTTGAGCGTATAAGTCGCTTATGCAAATTCACTTCCCCACGAAATTGCAGGGGTGGGATATCCGAGCGGTTCGTGTAGCCATCGTCCACCTGCGGGTTGCCAGCCATTCGCATATCATCCCAAACGGCAGGATATGCAGACCGGTATAATTCCTTGTTGACGATTTGTTCATGCGGCCTCGTTTCTACATAGCCGTTCTAGCGCTGTTATTGCTAATCTGTTTGGGCTTGGTCGCCCGTACCAGTTTGGATTCACATACTGCGCCTCCAGTTTCGTTCTCATTCCTGGGTTACAGCAATAGTCCAGCAGGGCAGCAGTTTGCCATGGTGACCATTACCAACCAGGGCAAGTTCCCAATTAGGTTTACGAGCGTCGGCGCCTATATTTGGTTCGACAGTACAAACACACCTGTGGGGGCCTCAGTGTCGCCCGTACCTGAGGGAACGGATTTGGCTGTCGGTGGCTCGCAAACGTTCTATGTAGAGATGGCAACTAACCACGTTAAACGTGCCGTGGAGTTTTGGGTGCGACGTGCGACAGTAATCGAGAATCTGAAAGCGCAGCTTCATGACCTTTATTGGCGCATTCCTGACCCCAATGTCTACGGAATACGCAGCCCCTTCATCATCGAATGAAATCGCCCAACTTTTCGCTGCACTGGACCGGGACCAGCCGGTTCGGTTTGGTTTCAATGGGAACGCCACTGGCGGCTGGTCCCGGCCAGTGAGCCTTACGTTGGCGTATGAGCGTCCCGTGAAAACTGAAGCCCCCAAATTCCGACAGCTCGCGGCACTCTTACTTGTCACAGCACTGCTGGCCGGCTGTGCCACCACCTACGACAACGACCATCCACCGTGTCGTCGTGTTGACGCGACGGAGTTTATGCGCCCACACACATTTAAGGGCGTTGCTACTGACCGATTCATCGGCATCACTCAGCCCCTTTTTCCTGCCGCCGACAAAGACGAACGACGTGCTTTCAAGGAGATTTGGGAGGTCGGAAACTTTCATGGTTGGGCTGTGCTTTGGATTCCCGCCAGTGAGTTACCGTCAGATTACCTTACTAACGCTCTCAGCCAGCCCAATCGGCCCTCGCATCCCAGCACGCCATGAACTACAAATTCGATACGCCTAACCACCTCTTAAGCCCGGACGGTCAACAGACAAAATGATTTCCGGCCGGGAAAGTTTTCTTTTCCGGTTTGGCGGCTCGGGAACGGGAGCTCCGACTTTATTTCACTTTGCAGCTTGGAGGCTGGGCCTCCGGCTAAACACCTCGCCGGTTTGGACGCAGGGTTGAAATCCATCACCCCCAGTAGAACTTTTCC
>JADLHS010000332.1 GCA_020848635.1 Limisphaerales bacterium | reverse complement strand
GGCTGCGGCCGTGGCCCGGAACGGCTCCGTCCGCGTGCCCGTCACGGCCCACGGCCACTAAACATTCATTGCTCCAGACTCCCGAAAGTTGGCTCGCGCTCTGGATGAGGTATTCGCCTGGCCAGGCATGCAACGTGAACGAAGTGTTGCTGCCGTTGGTGGTCGACAGATTGCTAAGCACCACCGGGGGCGCGGCCGCCGCGAGCGGCAAAGTCCCGACGGCGAGCGTGAGCCGGAGGATCCAAACGAGCGGGGATCGTTCCGACTCGTGACGTCCGTTCAAAGTTCGAGCCAGTTTTCTTGCTTCAGCCAAAACGAACATTCTTTTTGGCGACGGGCGGTTCGCCGATTGAGACCATCATGCGTTGATCCGGGTGGGGATCCTCAAACTCAACCGTCTGGTTCCAACGAGCGAGGGTGTCGCGATAAAAGTGCTCAAGCTTCAAGGCGACGTTCCTGAGGCTCAAGGTTTGAATCTTTTCCCGCGCCACCACCCGGCAGCCAGTCTGCTGCACAACTCTCAGGTTGGCGGCAAGGTCCTCCGGCTTCGCCAAGGCCAGATGGCAGCCAACCACGCCCTCGATTCGTTCGGCAACATCGCCGACGTCCACCGAAACGACGGGCAGGCCACATGCCAGGGCTTCCTTCACCACCGTGGGTGAACCTTCATGCGCCGATGTCAAGAGCAAGGCGTGACTGGCGTTCATCCAGAGGGGGACTTCGGCATTCGACACTCCTCGCATGTAATGCAATTGGGCGCGCACGCCGGCGGTTTTCAATGCCGCGACGGTCGCGCTTGCCAGCTCAGGTCGCTTCACCGGGTCCCCGTTGCTGGAGGCGAATAAAACGTGGAAAGTGCCCTCGAGCCAGCCGAGTCGACGCTGGCAGACCAGTTGGTCCATCGGGTGGAATCGTTCAAGGTCAATTCCGCAAGGGATCACCCGAACTTTGGATTCATCCAGTCCGACCGGCAATGCTTGCTTCAGCCGGTGTGAGACCACGATGACTCCTTGCGCCTTTCGGGCGGCGCGCCGTGAACAACGCACCCCATAATGGGATATCCACCTACGCCAGCGCCCCGAAAAGTTTTCCCCCAATAAATCAGAGCCATGAAAGGTGATGATCGTCGGACACCGCGAATTCCACGCGGAAACACGCTGAGCCATGACCCCGCCGTACATCACGTGCAGGAGGGCTGGCCTGGATTCCCGCACCGCCGCACTCAACGGCTTGAGCATTTGGAAATAAGCACCCGTGCCTTTAGTGGTCCGGTCCACATAGAAGACTTCCACCTGCAGTCCGACCTCCCGCAGACCTTTGACCTGCTGCTCAACAAACACTCCCAGCGTGGGGTGCAGGGGGGTCGGATACATGTTGGTGACCGCCAGAATTGAGAGGGGATGCGACATGAACGAAGGGTCTGAGTGGTCAACCTGCGGACGATTCCAATGTTGCGGCCACGATGCGGGCCGGTCGTTTGGCGAGTGTCCGTTCGTACATGGCGCTCAACATAGTTGCCAACCGTTCCAGCGAATGATTCGCCTGGGCATATGCGCGCCCGTTTTGACCCAATGACGAACGGAGCTGTGGATCCTGAATCAGTTGTTTCAGCGCGGCGTCGAGGCCCCCCTCGTCGTCGGAAGCCACGAGCATCCCGTTCTCGCCTGGGCGGACAATCTCTGGCACTCCGCCGACGTTCGTGGCGACGATCGGCAGACCCGATGCCATGGCCTCCAAGAGCACATTGGGCGTGCCTTCCAATTCTGAAGTCATGACAAACGCGTCTGCGTGCTGATAGACCGGAGCCATATCCGCCGTACTGCTGCAAAACTCAATTACCGAAGGCGTCAGCCCAAGAGCGGTCGCTTGCGCTCGCAAGTTGTCTCGGAGCGGACCATCGCCCACGAGGGTGACGATGAACTCGCAATTGAGCTTCAACCGGAGCCGGGCGACCAACGAAATCAACCGGTCGAATCGCTTGGATTGAATCAGTCGCCCAACTGAAAGCAGCCGGAGGGGACCGGAGGGACGACTAGTGGGTGGGCGGAACCCATCGGTGTCCACCACGTTGGCGAGCAGGAAGAGACGCTCAGCAGGAACCCGCTGCTTGGCAGCATACCGTAGGGCCGCCTGCGAATTGGCCGCCAGCAGGCGCGGAGTGTGGAGATTGAGCCAGCCACCGACCGGACCGCAATCAAGTTGTTCCATCCGTCCGTTGCTGCGCATTGCCCCGATGCTGGCTACCCCTAGCACCCGGGCTGCCGCTGCCGCGTACGCATTCAAGTAGAAATGCTGGCTCTGGATGATTTCAGGCGCATCCTGGCGTAACTCCGCCAGTATGCGGAACAAGCGGCCCAACTTTGATTTTGCCTCGCCCACCCGGATTACCGCCACCCCGAGGGCTTGGATGCGGTCTTCCCAGAATTCATTTTGACCCAGGCACAGCACGCGCGGCCGGGCTCCGCTCTGCCGCAAGGCTTGCAGGATGTGATACAGCTGGCGTTCGGCACCGCCCTGTCCCAAAGTTCCGGCCAGAAAGCACACCTTGAGTTGCGAGAGATTGCTCACAATCGGTATTGGTTCAATTGGCGTTTCGCATTTTTGGGCTGCCGCTGGCGCCCAGCCAACACAAATTTCCCGACCGATGGACCTGATCTGGGGTGAGCGCATTTCCATTGACGGCCACGGTGAGTTCTTGTTGCGCCGTTGCCAGGTGCAGGCAAAGGCCCTCCAAATCGGCCCGGTTTACGAGCGCTCGACCAAAGATGGGGTCGTCCACGCCATCCAGATTGATGATCAACCTTCCTCGCTCCCGCTGACAGACGACTCGCAGGAAGGTCCGTCGGCGTGTCCACTCCAGTAGTTTCGACGTCGAGGTAACCCAAATCCTGCCCCCATCCCGCCAGCTTTGGAGCAACTTAAACCGGTCAATCGTGGCGGCTGCAATGGGGAACGAACGGGGATGGGTCCAATGGGTGTAGAGGATGCACGTGCCATTGGTCGCGCAGAGAGCTTCCAGATTGGCATCGTTAATCAAGTGCGAAGCATCAAAACCACTTGGCGAATCCCGCAGATAGGCTTCGCCGCCCCAGTGGCCGGCAGGCTTGCCGTAGCAGCGCGCGAAGCGGTAGTAACGGACCCCATCGTCCATGGTCACCGGTTGGAGAATGGTCCCGCGTCCGTTCATCGAATGTTCGGTCAGGGCCATTCGGTTGCGATGCAGATCGTCCATGTTGAGCCAGACAAAGCGCACTCCGTTGGCGGCCAGCAGGTCGTTCACGTAATGGGGGCTGCCGGGGGTGTCGCCCTGATACCGCGCGAAAGCACAGCGGAGCGGCAATGGTTGCCGGCCCAGGAAGGGGCCGAGGCATTTGCGGGCACTCAGGCGGATCAGTCGCCAGGCCACGTTGGGCTGCAACTGGTGTGGACAGAGTCCCGTCGGTGTGACGGAGAGGGAGTGGTTGATCCAGACGCTTGGCTTGGCCACGCGCTCCCGTTCACACCATCCGTAAAACTCCGCCAAGAGCGGGATCAGTTGTTTCCGCGTGTGGTGGAGGAACGCATGGCAGGAATCAATTTTCCCTTCTTTGATCTGCTGCCGGATAAAATCGCCGCAGTTTGTTCCATCGTATTGATCCGGTTGGAAACGGTTCTCGCGTGGTGAGTGCCGGTACATGCCGAAAGTCGTCCGATCTCCCACCAGGAAGAATGAATCGGCCAGGTCCAGTCCGAACGAACGAACGCCGCCGACTTCGGGGTCAAACCATCCGCATTCTGCGCACAAGCCGAGGACCCGCCACTCCGGTGTGTTGGGCTGGATCACGCCCGCGCCACAAAACAGGGAGTGAACCGCTCGAAAGCGGTCGACGCTGGCGCTGTCAATATCCGAGGCCACGGTGAACGCTGCTTGAAACGGGTAGGGAAACTTGCCCAGCGTGACCGGTTCGGCTTCGGTGCTGAGGATGCGCGGATCTCCGTTTGTTCGATCATGGTCGGCTTGACGATTCCCCAGCGTGGCTGGCACCGCCGCTGCCTTGAGGACTTGCGCGCGCGGGGCGGCGAACGGGGAGAACAAGGAATACCGCAACATCGCCGGGCGGAAGTCCGTTTCGCAACTGGTCCGCCGAATGGCGAAGCTGGAATCGCCGTGAACACTCAACCCCTCTTCCGCGGTGAGAAACGAATCATAACCCAAACTTTGGGCCATCGGCGGATGCACCTCAGGGTGGAAGTCCCGATTGATTTTACCCCACGGACAACAAAAGTGCCGACATGGCTGGGAAAGCTCGGTCTCGATTTTTTGTTTGGAAAGCAGGAGTTCCTGCCGGGCGGCTTCGGGGTGCAGGCTTGTCAGTCGCTGATGGGTGTGCGTATGCGACCCGATCGTAAAGCCTGCCGCCGCCATCAGCCGACATTCCTCCCAGGTGAGGAACTCAAAGGCGCCGCGATAGCCGGACCAGGACCGTTCGTAGAACGGCGCGATCTCCTGCCAGTCCTGGTCGAGGTCCAAACCGATGTATTTTGTAGGCAGAAAAAAGGCCGCCGGAATCTCCCGCTCCTTCAAAATGGGCACTACGTTCGTGAACCAGTTTTTAAAGCCATCGTCGAAGGTAAGGCAGAAATAGCGCCCGCCAATCCCCGAACCGGATCGCAATGCCGCCAACGCTTCGTCCAGGCTGAGGAAGTCGCCGTGGCGGCGAAGAAACGCGAGTTGCTGCTTGAAGGCCATTCGCTGGTCGTCGAGGACCCAGTGATACAGTTGGAAATGGATCCATTCCTTTTCGATGGGAATCCGAGCGAGCTGGCCGAGTGTTGCGTATGCCAGCCTGCGGGCATGGGCTTCAACGCGCCGGGTCAGGGGTTCTCCCTGCCACAGATCGGATTCGCGGCGGAGTCGTGGGGTCAGGCCGTTTTGGTGAATGTTCACGAAGCGCTTGACGCGGTTTGGAGTGCAGCGGTGCTTGGTTCCCCTCGGTTTGCTGGGGTCGCGAGCAGATCCGCCAAGATTAAATCCTGGGGCCAGAAATGTCCCGGGTGCCAGCCGAACTGTGGGTCCCAATACCCTTGGCAATCGTAAACTGGCGAGGCCACGGAGCAGTAACTGATTTCACAGATCCGGGGCTCCCGGTTGGCGTCAAAAAGGAAATCGCAGGCCAGGCTTTGGGTTTTCAGTTTCGCCGCAACGCGGAAGGCAATGGTTACGCAGCGCGGATCCACCTGATCCGGATCAAAGCAACAGTCGCCGCTGCCCGAGGCCCGGAAGTCGTTCGGGCGATTCCGCCGCATGGCGCCGAACGCGCGATTGCCAATAATCGTGACCCGCGTGTCAAAGTCGTTTGCGGGCATGAATTCCTGGAAAAGGACGTAACCTCGCTGCCGAGGCCCGTGGCGGTGACGCCGCATGGTTTCGGCCAGGCTGCGCGGGGCGCGCCGGAGCTTGTCGCAAAAATCCCGCCAGCCCATGGTGTGGCGAAGCCGGTTTGGCGCGTCATATAGGTAGCCCGGACTGGCGGGGAATCCGACTCCGAACGCGCGTGCGCAGAGCTCCTCTGCCGCTTCGCGTGTCCGTACCAATTGGACGTTTTCTGAGCCCGCGCCCCCGCGCAGTTTGAACACCTTGGGCCAGCTTGCGTCCGCGATCCACGCCCGGGCGCAGGCTGGGTCGGTGAAGACCCAGGTGGGAATCAACGGGGCATCAATCGCTTCGAGCAGGTATTTCTGCCCGACCTTGTCGTCATAGTGCCAGCAGGTCGCCGTGCTGGGGAAGACCTTGAGTCCCGCCTGCTCCAGCGCAGCCAGGATCTGGCGTGCAACCAAGGGTTCGGCTGGGCTCATGAGCGTCCAGTGCCAGAGGACGGCACGCAAGCCGACGCACTGAGACACGATGTCGGACGCGAGACAATTCAACGGGCGGAACGGAATCGCCTGCTCCCGACACCGCTCGATCCAGCGGTCAGAGAACGACCCGGGTGTTTCATGAATTCCGATCATAGCAAGATTTCCGGCGGACCAGCGTGGCTTGTGGGGCCATTCAAACGAACCGGGATGGTGGCAGCCAAGGCGATTGGTCCCTCGGCAGAACCTGTTGGAATCGCCTGCTGCATCATTTTCGGCTGAAAGCTGTGGCGGAAGTGGGCCAGGCCGCGATCCGAAACAACGCCACTCTCGGTGCGGCGGGCCGGGGTGCCAACTTTGTCGTGCCGGACCTCAACTGACCCCGATGCCCTTCAGCAGACGGTGTAGCACATCGAAACAAGTAGCGAGTTTCGGCAATCTGGGCTGCGCGAGAAAACAGCCCAAGTCAAACCGCAAGAGGTCGCCATGCGCACGGCGATGGTAGTGGCGAGCATAGGCCTCGGGGCTCATGCTTGGCAGCAAGAAACGAGTCACGCTCCGCTTCACGGTTTTGAGCTCCCCCCCGTCGAACCGCAGGATGGACGGCGCCGCTGTGCCGGACTCAAGGTCCAGGCGTACCCGCATGGAAAAGCCGCTCGCAGCGGGGATGCGCAAACGGAACCGGGTAAACCCGGCGGGAGCGGGGCGGAGCACCCATTCACTTGGGAAGATGCAGTTGCCCAAGCCATAGCAAACGCATTTGGAATCCCACAGCTCGTAACTTTGGATACAATGACTGTGGTGGCCAATGATCGTATCCGCTCCGGCCGCCAAGATCCGGTGTGCCAGCTCCACATCCACGGGGCGGGGAACCCCAACCCCCTCGGCACCCCAGTGCAGGTTGACGACGACCCGTCGAGCACCCTGCTGCCGCGCCGTCTGGATGTCCATTTCGATTCGGCTCAGAGTGATGGGGCGAACGCCGGGCCGGACGTCTTCGGCGAACACCGGGTCCGTCGTGGGGCAAACGTATCCCAGCAAGCCGACCAAGGTATCGCCGACCGGGAGCACGAGGGGATTGTTGCAGTTCTCAGCGAGAGTGCCGGCGCCAAAATGGCGAATCCCCGCGGCTTTGAGGGTGGCGAGGGTATCGAGATAGCCCGCCAGCCCATAATCCATTATGTGGTTGTTAGCCAGGCAGACTGCCAGGGGCGCCGTGCGGAATGTTGTTTCGATACAATTCCGCTCCATCCGCAAGCAAATCTTCTGATGGGCAGGCGAGGTGCAGCCGGTGATCGGCCCTTCGAGATTGAAGACGATAGGTTCATCGAAATTAACCGCCGACTTGACCGGCTGCGGCAACCAAATGTCACCCAGGAAAGTCACGCCATTCATGGGGTGGGGGCGGCCGATCTCGTACGCGATTTGAGCACGCGCCAAACGTAGAGGATCAGCAACGCGTTGAAGGTTGCCCCGACGAGGCTGAACAGAGCGATTGTGCGCATGGGAGACAAAAAGGTGCCTCCGCCAATGAGCACGGCCATCCGTAAAATCAGGAGGGCAATATCAAAAAAGAGCAAGTTCCTCTGCAAGCGGAGAATCCGGGCGAGCAAACCGGCCGGAAGGTTGCAAAACATACCGAGAAACCAGATGAGCAACCAGCGTGCATACTCACCCGCGACTGACCACTCACTACCGAAGACCAGCGCAAAGAGGCGCGGTGCGAAGACTAAACCCAGTGCGGTCGGCCCCAGGGCCATGGCCAGAAGCATTCCTGTGCCTTTCGCAAACAACGCGGCGAGGTCACCGCCGCTATTATGGACCTCGCTCAGTTTCTGGAACAACACTTGGCGCACCGAAGTCAGGACGAAGTTGATCGGAAGTTCGAGAACCCGGATCGCGAAGGCGTAAGTTCCGCCGACTGCGGCGCCAAAGTAGTAAATGAGCAACACCACCGGGGCCCCTTGGGAAATGGCATTGAGCAAGTTCTGCGGCGTGCTGTAGAGCGCAAAATCCCGATGCGCATGGGCGGCGGCAACGATCTGTTGGCGATGGGCGCCAGCGTGCAGGGCGGGGCCGTCCGTGCGGGCGATCCAAAAAAAGAGGCCGAGGTTGGCCAGGAGGTCTCCCAACAAACCACCCCCGATCAAACCGCCAGCCCCGATGCCGCCCGCGCCGCCAACGGTCTGGGCGGAGTTGGCGGTCAACGAGCGGGCCACCTGGGCCGTAGCCGCACGGCGGAAGGCTTTGTGCCGGGCGCACCATGCCGTCAGCGTCTGGTTGAACCCGGTCACCAGGGCCGCCAGCGGGACCAGCCACAGCCAGCCATTGAGCTGCGGGATTTTGAATAGGGTCAGCCACCATGAGGGGAACAGGAACCATGGGATGCTCAAGAGCAGCGTCATCGTCACCGCCGACAGGCCGGCGGCCCAGAACAGTGCCGCGGCCTCCTCGTGTTTGCCGGGGAGCATGAGCGCTTCCGAGTACTGCAAGGTGACCACCGCGCTCAGGACTCCGGTGACGGAAAGGAAGGTTCCGTAAACAGCGAAATCCCCCGGATCGTACAAGCGGCTTATGACCGGCGAAAAGCAAATCGTGAACAACTGCGCCAAGCCCGTACTGGTCATGACCACCATGACGTTCTGGAAGAATCCCCGCCGGCAGAATCGTGCCAGGTTCATCTGCCCAAGAATCGATTTCGTGAAGTCCAATGGTACGCTTAAGGACATGGTTCGGTCACGGAGCGGTCGTAACTTCAGGGAGCCAGTAATCCGGGCGGGCAGGGGAGGGATCGAGCACGCGGGTGTCGCGGGTAAGGTGCGGGCGGTACTGAAAGGCGCCTACGTCGAGCCCGCGTTGCTGCTCGCGCCCGAAGAAATCAACTGGAGGCACGATTCCCGCGGCAGCGGCAGCGCGTGCCGGGCTGTCGGCCCGGAGCCAGAACAAGCCCCGGTCCGGGTTGACCAATCCGGGTTGAACCACCATGACGTCGTGCGGGCCGTGCCGTCTTCCGGTGGCGGAGATCAGGTTGTAATCGGCCCGGATCTCGGCGCCATTCTCCGCGTTGAAAATTCGCCGTACGCCAGGGCCGAGCAGGATGTTATTACTCGCACACAGAATGCCACCGTTGCCGCCCAGGACGTAGCGGTCGGACCACAAGGTGTTGTTGAAAACATAGTTCGTCTGACCGGCGGCCGACCAGACCGTGAGAGCGTTGCGGTTGCCATAAACCAGGTTGTTGTAGAACTGACACTCCGCCGTGCTGGCCGGAGCGTCAGCGTAAAACTGGCAACCGTAGCGCTGGTTCCAGCGAATCACATTGCCGCGCACGATTGCATTGGTCCCGCTTAAGTAGATGCCGTGGTCGAATACCGGATCGGTTCCATTGTGCTCAATGAGATTGCGTTCCAACATAGTCCCCCGCGTCCGATGCGCGGAAACTCCTTGGCGCCCTGAATGATGAATCCAGCAGTTTCGCACGGTGGCATAGCTGCCAACTTTCACACCGTCGATCGCGGCGGAAACCACCTGCAGCCCGTCGATCACCACGTTGGTCACACCGTCCGCGACGTAAATACCGTGGGTGGGGGAGCCGAGGATGATCGCCTCCCACTTGCGCTGGCTGCGGATGACGGTCGGCTGCCCGGCGGTGCCAGATAGTTCCACGACGACCGGCTCGGCATAAGTTCCGGGCAACAGCGTGATGAGATCACCGCCGGTCGCGTTAGCGAGGGCGAAGCCGACGGACGGCCAAGGCGAAGTTGCGCTGCCGCTGTTGGTCGGGTTACCCGATGGGGAGACGAAGTACTCGACGGGCTGAGCGACGAGCGTTTGGCAAATCACCACGCAAAGCAGGAGATCCCGTTTCGTTCGGTAAGAAAGCTGACCAACCGCAAGTGCCAACGGGTACGGGCAACGAATCCAAAGGCGTAACAACCCGGTGCATCTAAACGCGCAGCAGCGGTTCGCGTGAATCGAATCAGACATCAACACTTTGCTCATTTCGGGCCTCCGGGATCGGTCGTGATTGTGGTGGAGGCCTTCTCAACTGGTCGTCTGCGAATCTGACTGGAAGCCCGTGGTTCGGGCGGCAATGCAGCCAGAATGCGGCTGGTCGCTGGCGGAAACAGGATCTCGTTCGGTTTGTGCTACCCCGTCATCATGACATACTTGAGGCCCGTTGCGTCAGCCGCCGCTGGGTTCGGTTCATTGGCATCCCCGCCTCAGGGCCAGCGCAAGCGGTAGAAACGACCGGGATGACTCGTTGCCGCAGGGTCACTGAAATAGGAAAAGCCACCAGTGAGGGTATTTGTGCCCACCGCAGACCACGCGGGATGTGTAAGATTGGTGGTGGCTTCCACCACGACGGTCATGCCATTCGCCCAAGCGATGTTGAATTCAAAATGATTGGTCCGCACGCCGAAGCGGTCATCCCCGGTGAGCGCCAATGGCTGCCAGAGCGCGGTCGGACGATCACCGAAAGCCGCCCACCAGCCGGTGGTGGTGGGCAGGTAATAGAGGATTGCAGCGCTGGCGCCCGCGAATGGGAGCCAACCAACGGTGGGGGCGTTTCCTTGGAAATACACTCCACTCAAGTCCGCGCAGGAAAAGAACGCCTCGTCCCCGATGCTGGTGATGCCGCCGCCGAGGGTCACCTTGGTCAGGTTGGTACAAGCGGCGAGCGCCCCATCGCCAATGCTGGTGAGGCTGGTGCCGAAGGTGGCGTTCACCAGGTTGGCGCAGTTTTCGAACGCGAAGTCGCCGAGGCTGGTGACGGAATTGGGGATCGTGACGCCCGTCAGGCTCGTACAGGACGAGAAAGCCAAACTCCCAATACTCGTGAGTTGATCGGGGAGAGGGGCATTCGTGAGGCTGGTGCAGGCATAGAACGCAGATTCTTCGATATTGGTAACGCTGTGGCCGATCGTAATGCGGCCCAGTTTTCCGCACCGATGAAATCCATAGTTTCCGATGCGGCTAACCCCGTCGGGCACCGTGTAGCTTCCGGTTTTTCCTCCCGGACATTGAAGGAGCAACGTTTGGCTCTGGTCAAATAATACGCCATCCAGACTGTGATAGAAGGAGTTTAGTGGATCCACCGTGATGGTGCTCAGGTTCGTACAGGAAGCGAATGCCCGGTCTCCGATGCGGGTGACGCTGTTCGGAATTGTCACGTTGGTCAGGCTGGCGCACGTATTGAACGCGAAACAGCCGATGCTCACGAGCTGGTTGCTCATGGTCGCTTGGGTCAGGCTGGTGCAAAATGCGAAGGCATCGTCCCCGATGCGGGTGATGCTGTCGGGGAGCGAGAGGCTGGTCAAGCTGGTGCAGTATTCGAAGGCATCGACCCCGATATTCGTCACGCTGTTGCCTAGCGTGACCAGGGTGAGGTTGGTGCAGAACGAGAAAGCTCCGTCCCCAATGCTGGTCACGCCAAGGCCGAGAGTGACGGTGGTCAAGCTGGAGCAATGCTCGAAGGCATCTTCCCCGAGGGTGGTCACGCTATCGGGGACGGAAACGGTCGTCAGGCCGGCACAATCAGCGAAGGCAGAGTTCACGATGCTGGTGACGGTATTGGGGACGGTGTAGTTCCCCGATTTGCCCGCCGGAAATCGGATTAGCGTGGTTTGACTTTGGTTGAACAAGATCCCATCCACACTGCGATACGAAGGGTTGAGCGCACTGACCGTTATGGTGTCCAGCCGATTGCACGAGGCGAAAGCGAACATTCCAATGTGGGTGACCCCCTTCCCAATCGCGACGCTGGTCAGGGCGGCGCAATTCGCAAACGCATCCTCTCCGATGCTGGTAACGCTGTCGGGAATCGTGACCCCACTGATAGAGGTGCAGTTCTCGAACGCGAAGTCGCCGATGTTGGTGACCCCGTTGGGGATGGAGAGATTGGTCAAGTTGGTGCAGAAGGCGAATGCCGCCCCGCCGATGCTCGTGGCGGCGCCCGGAATTATCACGTTCGTCAGACTGGTGCAGAAACTGAATGCCGCCTCGCCGAAGCTCGACACTTGGTTGCCTACGGTGACGCTGGTGAGATTGACGCAGTTTCCGAACGCGTAGTCGCCGATCCGAGTAACGGGCAGGTCATTGATGCTGTGCGGAATGGTCACCGCACCACCCGGACCGGTGTATTTCGTGATCGTGACGGTGCCATCCTCGATTGCGATGGTGAAGTTCTGGGCTGGCGAAGTGGCGAACGTCATGACCAGAACCAGAAGTGGCAACAGCCGGAGCCTCGTGGTGCATGTGGCGCTCAAGTGGTGCCAAGTTTCCGTGCGCGAGACCATAAGACCCGCGTAAGGACGATGCGACGACCGTTGGTTGTTACACGCCTGCATGGAGCGCGGTAAGCTAATTGCAGCTTCAACCTCAGCGCCTGGCTGAAATCTTCAAGTGCCCCGGGGGAATTTCAACGCTGTGCTCAGTTCCAGGGTACAGCGCAGCCGGGACGGATTAGGATCAGGAGTAAATCCCGCGGACCTGACTTTGGTCACGGATGACGGTTCGATGAAAAAGCGCTCGCCGCGTACCGCGCCCTCGCCCACGTCCTCCGAAACGGTCGGGCAAAGCTGACTGACTTCTGGCTTGCGGGTCAAGACTAGCATTCTCAGAACTGGGAAGTGGGATTCGGGAGCCAGTAATCCGGCCGGGCGGGCGAAGGGTCCAGAATCCGAGTGTCGTTTACCAACTGGCGGTGGTATTGGAATGCCCCGACGCTGAGCACCCGAGCGAGTTTGCGACCGAAGAAGTCGACTGGCGGTCCCAGGCGTTCAGCCGCCGAACCCCAAGCTGCGCTCTCCCGCCGCAGCCAGAACAAACCGGCCCCTGGATTTACGAAGCCAGGATCGGAGGCAACCACGTCGTGCGGCCCGCGTTGTCGTCCCGGGACTGGGGTCAGGTTGTAATCCCCCCGAAGGTTCGCCCCATGTTCCGCGGAAAGAATCTGGCGCCGTGCCACGCCGACAAGGATATTGTTCGTGACACAGAGAATCCCGTAATCCGCAATCAGGACAAATTGTTTGGAAACCAGGGTGTTATTGAAAACATAGTTCGTCTGGCCAGTAGGCGACCAGACCGTGAGCGCGTTGGGGTTGCCATAGACGAGGTTGCAGTAAAACCGACAGTCCGCCGAACTGGCCGGGGGATCGACATAGATCTGGCAACCATAGGTTTTGTTCCAACGGATCACATTCCCCCGCACGACGAGGTTGGTGCCGCTGACATACAGCCCATGATCAAAATGCGGATCGGTTCCGTTATGGTCGACGAGATTGCGCTCGAGGCAGGTCCCGCGCGTCCGATGGGCGGCGATGCCCGGGTGCTTCG
>JADLHS010000331.1 GCA_020848635.1 Limisphaerales bacterium | reverse complement strand
CTCACGCTCTCCCTGGTGCAGAACTGGATTGTTGGCCCGGTGCTGATGTTTTTGCTCGCGATTGTTTTTCTCCGCGACAAGCCCGATTACATGGTGGGACTCATCCTAGTGGGCATCGCGCGCTGTATTGCGATGGTGCTCGTGTGGAATCAACTTGCGAAGGGCAGCAGCGAATACGCCGCCGGCCTCGTGGCATTGAACAGCATCGCGCAGATTGTGGGCTACAGCTTTTTCGCATGGCTGTTCATCACGGTGCTGCCGCCCTACTTTGGGCTCAAGGGCGCGGTGGTGGCCGTTTCGATGAGCCAGATCTTTTGGAGTGTGATAATTTATCTCGGCATCCCGTTCACAGCGGGCGCACTGAGCCGGGTGTTGCTCGTGCCGCTCAAAGGTGAGGATTGGTATGAATGCGTGTTCGTTCCGCGCATCTCGCCAATCACCCTGACGGCGCTATTATTCACCATCGTGGTGATGTTTACGTTTAAGGGCGATGCGATCGTGCAACTCCCGCTCGACGTACTACGCATCGCGATTCCGCTCCTGCTCTATTTTGGAATCATGTTTCTGGTGAGCTTCGTGATGGCAAAATGGTTGGGTGCAGATTATCCGCGCTCCGCCACGCTGGCTTTCACTTCAGCGGGCAACAACTTTGAAATTGCGATTGCGGTGGCGATCTCGGTCTTCGGCCTCGGCTCGGGGGTGGCGTTCGCAGCTGTCGTTGGGCCGTTGATCGAAGTGCCAGCGCTGATCGGTCTCGTGCATGTCGCCTTTTGGTTCCGGCGGCGCTTTGGGCCACGACCCGCTGATTTATGAAACCGACTGTTTTAATTCTTTGCACCGGGAACTCGTGTCGCAGCCATATGGCCGAGGGCGTTCTGCGCCAGGCTGCCGGAGATTTGATGAAGGTCCAAAGCGCTGGAAGCAAACCGGCGGGGTATGTGCATCCGCTCGCGATCCAAGTGCTCGCGGAAATTGGCATTGATATTTCAAATCATCGCTCGAAACCGCTCGACGAGTTTCTGAAGCAGCCCATTCAGACGGTCATCACGGTTTGCGGAAATGCTGCGGAAGCGTGCCCCGTGTTCCCGGGGCAAGGGCATCGGCATCACTGGCCATTCGAAGACCCGGCGAAAGCGTCGGGCGGCACCGCCGAGCAGTTGGTGGTTTTCCGCCGCGTCCGTGACGAGATTCGGCGCGTATTTGGAGCTTACGCGGATGGCTTTCGCGATGGCATCCGCCATTGACCGCGAAGCGCATTAGCCTTCGCCCCGCTTAGTTGGAGCGGAGCACATCGTCCGCTTCCAAGACAGTGCTGTCATCAAACCGGCGGTTCGGTCCGGCGGAGCGGATCAAGACCCCGACGTCGGAGAAATAGATGCGCAGCGGAGTGCCCCAAGGATCTACGTATTCCCCTTTTTCGTTCAACTCGGTTTTGCGGCCCACCAGGATGATAATGTTTTTGGAGTTCTCACCTTGCAGCGCCTTGGCTACCTGGGCGTTGCCGCCGACGGGATACACGCCGACCCGTTCCTTGTATTTTTGAAGCCCGACGAACAGGTTTTCGATGTCCTCGTTAAACTGCGCGGTTCGGGCATTGGCCCGCAAGGTGGACCAGGCCTTGGAGGCCCAGATGACGCCAAACAGCACAGTGAGCACCCCAATGCCAAAGAAAATCTTCTTCATAAGCGGAATTGAGCAGGGGTGGTACCAACCCCTCGGCCGAATTCAGGCCGGGCGGGAGGCGGCGGTGCTGGCGCGGATGATGAGTTCGGTCGGGAGGCGGTGGCTTTCTGCATTTTCGCCGCGGAGCAACTGCAGCATCAAGTCCATGGCGGCCGAGCCAAGCCGGAATTTGGGCTGGCGAACGGTCGTCAGTGGAATGCGAAAATGTTCGGCGAGGAGGATGTTGCCGAAGCCGACGAGCGAGAGGTCTTGGGGGATTCGGAGACCTTGCTGCAACAACGTGTTGGCGCAACCGACGGCCACCAGGTCGTTCACCGCCATCACGGCGGTGGCATCGCATTTTTCATTGACGAACTGAAGAGCGGCTTTCACTCCATCCTCGATGGTGCTGCCGGCGTGGAACACAAGGCGGTCATCCACTTCCCGTCCGACGTCGCGGTGGGCGCGCCGGTAGCCTTCAAAGCGTTCCTGCGCCCAGATGGCGGGCATTGGGCCGGCAAAATAGGCGATCCGTTGGTGTCCCAACTGCAGGAGATGTTGCGTGGCGGCAAAACTGGCGGCACGGTCGTCGCCCTGCACACTCACAAACTGACTGCAACACGCGGCCGGTGCCCCGAGCAGGACTACCGGTGTTTTACTCGTCTGCAATTCTCGATAAATCCGCGCATCGCTTTCCATCCGATAAACCGGCGCGACAAAAATGCCATCCACGCGTCGCGAAAGCAGCCGGCGCAGGCAGGTCTCCTCGCGCCCGATCAAGTTCTGGGTGTGCATCAGCAGAACGTCATATCCGAGTTCGTGGGCCCGTTCCTCAATGGCCAACACGATGCGCCCAAAGATCGGATTCGTGGTGGCGGGGATGACCAGTCCGAAGAGTCGGGTGGTGCCGAACCGCAGCCCCAGGGCGGTGGAATCGGGCACATAACCCATTTCTTGGGCCGTCTGCTTGATGCGGGCACGCGTCGTCGCCGCCACGTCGGGTTGGTCACGCAATGCCTTGGAAACGGTCATCACGGAAACCCCCAGCCGCGCGGCAATGTCAACAAGGCGAATCATAGGGTTGGTTGCGAGGCATCGGGATCGGGCCCGTTGGGGATATTGTACCGGGTCGAGATGGTCGTCCCGCCAGGCTCAGCGGGGGAAAACTCCGATGTGTCGGCTTACAAATCATACGCGCCGCGCCAGTGAAGTTTGCGCCGCAGCGCCTCGAAAAACGAACTGTCTGCTAGGTGCATGAGCCTGATGCTGTGACGGCTGCGGCGCACGGTCACCGCTTCCCCGGGCGAAAGTTCGTTGATCACTTGGCCATCCGCGCTGAGAATAGTAGCCGGGGTTGGGCTGATTGGCTTGATATGGATGGTGGCGCTCAGCGGCAAAATGAGCGAGCGATTGGAAAGGGTGTGGGGGGAGATTGGCGTGAGGGCAAACACCTCGGCCGTTGGAAAGACCACCGCGCCGCCGGCCGCCAGCGAATAGGCTGTGGAACCGGTGGGGGAACTGACGATCAAACCATCGCAACGGTAGCGGGTTAGCGGATCGTCGTTCACATCCACTTCCAGTTCGATCAGGCGCGAGACTTCACCGCGCCCGATCACGATGTCGTTGAGGGCCACATGACGGATCAGGCGCCCGGCTCGCAGACTGGTGGCTTCGATGAGGGCGCGCCGCTCGAACTTGAACTCCCCGCGCCAGAGGAGTTTGAGCGCCCGCTCCAATCCGTCGGAAGGGACCGCAGTCAGGAAACCGAGCCCACCGATGTTGACGCCCAGCATGGGCGTGGGGGAACCGGCGATTTCATGCGCGGCGCGAAGCATGGTGCCGTCGCCGCCAAAGACCAGCAACAGATCCACCCTGCGCGCTAGGGCCGCGGCGTTGGCACAGACCGTTGCGTTGAGGCGTGCGAGTTGGGCTGTGGCGGGGTCGCAAAACACCTGCCGCCCGGTTGCTCGAATCAATCGGGCTGCCCCGCTTACGACCCGGGCACAGGTGGGCTTTTCGGAATTCCCGATCAATCCGATCCGCTTGATTTGCTCAGCCGTTTTTTTCAATCAACACCAGAAATTCCTTATTGCCCGCCGGACCGAGGAGGGGCGACTCCGTAACCCCACACCATTGCAGGGAGGTTGCCGCGGCGACAAAAGCCGCTAACTCACCCAGGACCCGCTCGTGGATCGCGGGGTCGGTGATCACGCCGGCGCCCTTGTCAACTTCGGCTTTGCCCGCCTCGAACTGCGGCTTGATCAGCGCGACAATTCTACCGGGCGTGCGCAACAATGCAACGGCGGGCGGCAAAAGTTTGCGCAATGAGATAAAGGAACAATCAATGACGATGAGATCCACGGGCGAGAACGGGGAGGGGAACTGGGCGGGCGTGAGATGACGGGCATTGGTTTTCTCCATGACGATGACCCG
>JADLHS010000330.1 GCA_020848635.1 Limisphaerales bacterium | reverse complement strand
ACTGGTGTTCGTGCCGGACTCCGAAGAGGCCGTGTTCGCCCATGTGGGATTGCCTTACCGGCCACCAAAAGACCGGGCATGAAATCAGCCGCGAAGCTTCATGTCTTTCAGCTCACGCCGCCGGAGACGAGAACGTTGATTCCATTTTCCTGGGCTTTCCAGCCCGCAGCACCCGCAGTGAAAAACCTTTTCCATTCTCAAACGGTTCTACTTTCGCTTCCACTTCCAGGACTGGATAGCGGATTGTGGCCAGGGCGTAATTCTTGTAGGTCTGGGCGAACAACTCGGTTTCAACGATGCCGGTCCAGTCAGCCAATGACAGGAACTTCATCGGCTCACCGGTAATTTGATGATGCGTGCGCTGCTCCACCACCAGGCCGCACGTCGTGACGGTTTCTCCGACGAATTCGCCGAGGCGATTCACGGGGCAGTAGCTGGCCCATGCCACGTCTGGAAACAATTCCAAGGGATGCCCGCTGACGGCGTAGCCGAACAACTCCGTTTCGGCATGTAGCTTTTCCAGTCGCGTGGGCTCGGTGAGTGGGACGGACACAAGTTGTTCCAAACCAGGCGGCGCAATGAGCCACCCTTGGCTCGGTTCGGCATTCGAGGAATACGTTTTGACGAGGTGTTGCGCCCGCCAAAACTGGCGGGCGCGCGTTTCACCAAACTCGTCAAAGGCTCCGGCTCGAATCATCGCCTCCAGTTCTTCCGCTACTGGCGCGACCCGATGGAAGAAATCCGACAATGAGTTGAACGTTCCGCGTTCGCGTGCCTGCACCATGGCGTCTGTAGTACGTGATGTGAGCCCTTTCACCCGCGTGACCGGAACGCGGATGGCGTTGCCGTGGGGAACGAAAGCCGGGCCTGGTTCATTCACAGACGGCGGGAGAAATTTCAATCCGAGGCGATGCGATTCGAGCACGTAAACCAACGGGTGATAAAAGCCTTTGCCGTTGGTGAGCACTGCGGCCATGAATTCCGCCGGATAGTAGCGCTTGAGCCAGGCCGATTGATACGCCTCAACGCCATAGGCCGTGCTATGAGCTTTGCAGAAAGCGTAGCCGGCGAAGCCTGTGACCAACCCCCAAACCTCAACTGTCTTTTCCGGTGAATGACCCCGTGCCAGAGCGGAAGCGAAGAACTCCCCGCGGATCTCCTCAATGACCGCGTGCTTTTGTTTGTTCAACGCCCGGCGGAGTACATCGGCGCGACCGGGAGGCAGGCCGGCGAACGCTTCGCAAATTTGCAGGATGTGCTCTTCATACACGACCAATCCGTAAGTGCTCCGCAGACACGGTTCCAAAGAGGGATGCGGATACTCAATCGGCTCCATCCCTTGATACCGACGCGTGAACGACATTTTCTTTCCTTCGTTCGCCGCCCCCGGTCGGATGACGCTGACTATGGCGACCAAGCCGTCGATCTCGTTGACGTTGCACATGCGGCACAAGCTGGTCATGGCCGGCGACTCGATGTGATGCACGGCTCGGCCGTGACCGCTGGCAATCATCTCCCAAACTTTTGGGTCCCGCCACGGCTCGACCGCCTGCGGATCACCCAATAATAATGTGCCGTCAGTTTTCTGCCGGGCCACACAACGTTCAAGATCCACTTCAATACCTCGTTCAATCAACCTCGCCTTCACGTCACGCATGGCGGCCAGTCCGCCTTGGGCGAGGATGTCCATTTTGACGAGGCCGATGGGCTCGACCGAATCCATGTCGAGGTGCGTGGTCGCGTAACCCTTGTTGGCAATAAACGTTGGTGTGAGTTCGTGGAGTGGTTGCCGCGACAGCACGAGTCCGCACGGGTGCATTTTCGGATAACGGGGCATGCCGTCCAAGAATTCCGCCATTTCAATGGCGGTTTTGTATGGCTCTTCGTCAAGCGGCAGACTGCGAGTCTCTGGACTTGCGCGCAGCAGCTCGATCAAACCTGCACCGCCTTTGGGGGCGGGCCCGTCCGGGACCCAGCCACCGCCAAAACCCCACGGGAAATGTTCGGTGAATTTGCGCACATCACGTTCCGATACACCCAGTACTTTGGCGACCTCCGCAAATGCGCTTCGCGCTTGGAACGTGGAAAAGCCACCCACGACCGCGCAATGCTCGCGACCGTATTTCTCGAAGATGATTTTCACCACGTCGTCTTTGACGTCGTGGGCGAAATCAATGTCGATGTCCGGCAGTTTGTGCAACGCCATGCGTTCCTTGTTCAAGAAACGGCGGAAATACAGATCAAAGCGAATCGGACAGACGCCACTGATTCCAAGGCAATAGCAAACCAGGCTGTCCGCCGCGCTGCCGCGGGTGATCCAGTCGATGTTTTGGCGACGACACTCCTGCAGAAAATCCCAAGTGATGAGAAAGTATTCCTCGTAGCCGACATCGTTGATGATACCGAGTTCTTCCATAGCCTGCGCTTGGTATTGCCCGGCCCGAGAATCGTAGCGCTCGTGCAGACCTTTCAACACCAACTGGCGTAAGAATTCACTGGGCGGCGAACCGTCCTGCGGCTTGTAGGCAGGAAACTGTGGTTTGCCGAAGGGCAGCTCAAAGTTGCAACGCTGCGCGATTTCATTCGTGAGT
>JADLHS010000329.1 GCA_020848635.1 Limisphaerales bacterium | reverse complement strand
TGCTCAAGTGCTGTTTCATAAATAAGGTGACTCCGAGGGGTAAACTGGCCCCGGCGCGGACTTTAGGAAAGACGGAAATTGCGGATGTTCGGGCGGACACCGGGCGCTGTCGAAGAGGTGCGCCGGGAGGATGCTCGTTCGTCATTTCCCCGCGATAACCCGAAACGCCAGCACCGGCTGGCCTTGCCGACCGCAGTCGGCGCGCAGCACCACCCAACCATCGAGCGTCGGGGTGCCGTTGGGCAACCGCAAGGTCGCGGTCAACTCGCCACGCTTCATGGCCGCCACCTTAAAATCAGCCGCCGTCAGCGTTGTGGTCCAGTTTTCGGGCTGGCGAATAACTTGCAAGCGTCCCTCGACTGGATTGGTGTCAAAGTTATAAACGTGAAGCTTGAACTCCAGCGGTAGGCCCGGGGTCGCTTGGTAGGCGTATCCTTCCGACCACGGTATATCCTCCATCTTCCGGGTCGCCGAAGGCGGGAGCACCATCTGCAAAACCACCGATGAGGCTGACCCGCGGCGAGGCGCCGCGAGGGCGGGCGGCGATTCCAAAGGGAGGCGCGCGGCCTGACCCGGAGGCAGAAAGACAAACACCGGCGCCGACGTCAGCGGGGTTGGAAACTGCACGCCGCACGACCGCCCAAGATGGTCCACGACGGCTTGCACGTTGAGTTGCGCGGGTAGCTGCCATTCGGCCGTCGTGCTTCCGCGGCCATCCCAGTCCACTTCCTTTTCTGCCCACGCCACCAGCACATCACGCTCCTGTCCATCCGGCCAGGCCCGGAACGCGTACACCTGGACCGGCCCGGCGGGTTGCCAACGCCCGAGCACCCGGGCGCCGGCGAGGCAACGTCCCACAGCTGCCAGCGCGACATAGGCGGGGCGGGGCGTCAAATCCAGTCGCAGCAGGCCAAACTGAACCCCATTGGGCTCCTGATAATTCCCCAGGATAAAATGGAAATGCCGTTGGGCGCCCGCGAAGAGACTGCTGGCGTATGCTTGGGCCATCCATTCGGCCTTGAGCCGCTCCAGGCGCGGGGCCTGGTCAAACCAGGGCGGGTTCTTCAGATGCGGCGTGCCGCGATCCGCCTCGGTAATCCAGAGCGGTCGCCCGGCCGCAGCCGCGCGCGCCGGCTTCCAAAGGTCGGCGTAGCCGTGCGACCAATCGTAGGTGTGGATATTGTAGGTGTCGAAGTACGGCCACGTTTCGTTGGCCAGCACCCCTTCGGTATGCGCGGGCGTGGGCACCGCAGCCGTGGCATTCCAGCCGACCAGCACCGCCGGATCCCCCGCCTTGAAGCCAAGCCACGCAGCCTTCTGCCACGAACACATCTGGTCAACCGTATGCGCGCCGAAGGTGGCGACGTTGGCTTCGTTCCATGGTTCCCAAGCCGCGACCCGGCCTTTGAATCGAGTCGCCAAGGCACGCCCCAATTCATAGACGTGACGAAGGTCGGGAGCAAACTGACCACCCCGGCTGTCGCTCGCCTGGGCCCAGGGCGGGGTGTCGTGAAAGACCTGCAGCAACTGAAGTCCGGCCTCCCGCTGCGCGTCAGCCGAGGTGTCGTAGGTGGTTGGCGGTTTCGTCAAGTCACCAGCCTGCGGCTGAAGGTCCCGCCAGCGCAGCCGATCGCGAACCCAGCTTACGCCCGCGAGGGCTGCGAGATTCGCCAAGCGCCGTTGTTGCGCCAAATCGTCGCGGGCAAACCACGCCGCCGCCGAATCAAGCGCCACTGGCGAGTTGACCGGCACGGGGACTTGCAAACGCCGCAGCACCGACAGACTGGTCCACGCGGGATCGGGCTGATTGGTGGCGCCGAATTCCAGCCGATACCAACCGATGCCCAGCGCGCCCAGCGGCAGCTTTGCTCGATTCTCGACCGCTTGGACGGGCAGCGCCCCTGCAATTACGAACCTGCTTCGGTCATCCAATAGACGCCACTGGGTGGAAGCCACCGGCAGTGCTTCCGGCAACCGCACCCAGACATCCTCGCCCTCCAGAAACACATTGCCGGGGTGATCAGGCAACGGCGCCGGCACGGTTCGAAACTCGTTCCCATCAAGTTGGGAGCCGTTTGGAGATACCAGGCGCTCGGCACTGATCGCAGGGGCGCTGACCCACATTGAGAGCGCCGTCAACGAAACGCCTATCGCCAGCGAGGTGCGTAGGTTGAATCGCCAGCCAGCCCCGTAATCAAGCTTCCTCCCATTCATTTTTCAGTGGCGTCAGAGCCGCGGTTGAGCGGCCCAATTTGGTTTCTTGCGAATGGCGCATGGGAAATCCAGCCCCAATTGGAGAGCGAAAAACCAAACGCGAGGCAAACGTGAACTTTACCGGCTGGGTTCGTGAACGACGGTTGAAAGGACACACCGCAGATCGTTGTTCAAAAAGGGAGCGTGAACAAGCGCAACCTTCAACCCCGCACCGGCGGTGTCCCCGCCGAACGCGAGGATCGCCAGTTCACGCCGATGAATTTTCCCGGTGCGCTCCGCAAGTCGGCAAACGCCACGGATTCTGGGCTTGACGCCAGCGACGGCGCCTTCAGTATCCGCACAATGAAATTGTGCATGGCAACATGCTTCACACCTCTGTCGGTCGCCGACAAATCCGTTTCATTTCACCCACGAACCGCGCTTCGCGACTGACTCTGAATCATCACCCGTGACAGTCGCCCACCCTGGATTAACATGAAAAATGCAAACCAAACCCAGAAGACAGTCAGCCGTAGAAACTTTTTGAAACGGACCGGCGCCGCGGCGAGCGGCCTCCTCGCGGTGCCGTATTTCATCCCCGCCCGGGCCTTGGGGCGCGATGGCGCGGTGGCCCCGAGCGAGCGCATCGTATTGGGTGCGATCGGCATCGGCGGCCGCGGCAGCTATGTGCTCGATTGTTTCGTCCATGAGCCGGGCGTGCAATTCGTGGCGATTTGCGACGTGAAGGAGGCGCGCCGTCTGGCGGTCAAGAAAAAGGCCGATGAGCAGTATGGCAACCAGGATTGCGCGATGTATAACGATTTGCGCGACCTGCTCGCGCGACCGGACATTGACGCGGTGCTGATCGCCACCGGGCCGAACTGGCATGCGACGGCGTCGATCCTGGCGGCCAACGCGGGCAAGGATGTGTATTGCGAGAAACCCAGCACGAAGAACATCACGCAGAGCCTGGCGCTGGCCGAGGCGTTTCGCCGGACGGGCCGCGTGTTTCAGGCTGGCACCCAGCGGCGCAGCCTGCCGAATTTTGGGCTGGCAGCCGAACTGGCTCAGCGCGGACGACTGGGCAAACTGAAGACGCTCCACGCGCATCCCATGGGATTGACCACGCTAATGAGCGGCTGGCTGCCCGCCGAGGAACCGCCGGACAAGGAGAAGGTGGATTGGGATTTATTTCTCGGCCCGGCGGCGTGGCGGCCCTTCAACAAGAAGCTGCTCGATGGCTTCAACTTCGAGAAAGGCGGGGGCTTCTTTGGCGCGTTCGGCGGCGGCGGTTGTCTCGAATGGGGCTCCCATTGCGTGGACCTGTGCCAGTGGGCCAATAGCGCCGACAACACTGCGGCCGTCGAGTACTGGCCGGAGGGGAAGGAACTGCATGCGCGTTACGCCAACGGCGTCAAGCTGGTCATGCGCAATGATGGCTGGCTGCCACTCGGCTCGTGCCCGGTGCGGTATGAAGGCGAAACCGGCTGGGTCGAAACCGCCGACAATGGAGAGATGGTAGCCAATCCCACTTCGCTGATCGCGGGCCCGCGTCCGCGCATCTCCGGATACCCGGCCAATTTCCATGTGCGCGACTTCCTGAACTGCGTTCGGACGCGCGGCCAGACCCGCGCCAATGCCGAGACCGCCTGCTGGTCGCACATCACCTGTCACGCCGCCAACATCGCCCTGTTCCTGGACCGTCGGGTGCAGTTCGATCCAGTGAAATGCGAGTTCATCAACGACGAGGAGGCCAACCGGCTGCGCTCCGAAGCCTTACGCGAGCCGTGGCGGATTTGATTTTGGCAATTTGAATTACCAACTGACTACAAAAGAGAATATGCAACTCAAGCTTCAACGTTTCGGATGGTGTGTCGGTTTCCTTGCCCTCGCGACGATTGCCTTGGCGGCCGCCGACAGCCCAACCTCCTCCACGGAAAAAGCCCGTCAGGCGATCAGCACGCTGCAATCCAACGCGCCGGGGGAGGAGAAGGCGATGGCGTGCAAACGACTTGCCGTGTACGGCCACGCGGAGGCCGTCCCGGCGCTGGCCCCATTGTTGGCGGACGAAAAGCTGGCGTCGTGGTCGCGGATTGCGCTCGAAGCCATTCCCGGGAGCGCGGCCAATAAGGCGCTGCGCGAGGCGCTGACCAAACTGCAAGGCAAACTGCTGGTGGGCGTCATCAATTCCATCGGCGTTCGGCGCGACCCAAAGGCGGTGAACGCGCTGACCAGCAAGCTAAAGGCTACTGATCCTGAAGTGGCCTCCGCGGCCGCCGTGGCCTTGGGTCACATTGGCGGCGACAAGGCGGCCAAGGCGTTGACAAAATCCCTCAACCAGGCGCCGGTCGGAACGCGTTCGGCGGTGGCGCAAGGCTGCATCCTGTGTGCGGAAGGGTTTCTCGCGGAACGGAAGCAGGCCAAGGCCGCCAAGTTGTATGACACCGTGCGCAAGGCGGACGTGCCCAAACAGCGGATTCTCGAAGCGACTCGGGGCGCCATTCTGGCCCGGCAATTGGACGGAGTTCCCCTGCTGCTTGAAGCCTTGCGTTCGCCGGACAAGGGGGTTTCCAGCATCGGTCTGCGCACGGCCCGAGAGCTTCCGGGACGCCCCGTCACCGAGGCCCTGGCAGCCGAACTGGCCAGCACGCCGCCCGACCGGGCCGGCCCATTGTTCTTGGCGCTGACCGATCGCGACGACCCTGCGGTGTTGCCGGTTGTCCTCGCGACGGCACGGAACGGCGCGAAACCGCTGCGGTTGTTAGCCATCGAAGTAATGGTGCGCGGGGGCAATCTTGCTTGCGTACCGGTGCTGCTCGATACGCTGGCCGACAACGATGCCGAACTCGCGAAGGCCGCGAAAGCCGGGTTAGCCGGGTTGTGGGGCAAGGAAGTTGACGAGCAATTAACCGCCCGCCTGCCACAAGTCTCCGGCAACCCACGCCGACTGGTGGTTGAACTGGCCGGCCAACGCCATGTCGCGGCAGCGGTACCGGAACTGATCAAGGCCGCCAGCGATGCAGATCCCGCGATTCGCGCGGCGGGCATCAAGGCCTTGGGCGAAACGGTCGGCACCGCCGAATTGGGCGCGTTGACGGATCTGCTCGCCCAGGCCAAGTCCGCCGATGACGTGGCCGCGGTGCAAGCCGCGCTGGAATCGGCCTGCACCCGCATTCCGGACAAAGCCGCCTGCGCCGACAAATTGCTCCCGAGTCTGGCGGCGAGTCCCATTCCCGCCAAGTGTGCGCTGTTCCACGTGCTCGGCGTGGTCAGCACGGCCAACGCCCTTGCCGCGGTACAATCGGCACTGGATAGCCCGGAGCCGGCGGTGCGCGACACGGCGGTGCGTGTGCTCGCCGATTGGTCCGAGGCGCCGGCGCTGCCCGCGCTTTTCGAGGTGTTTCGCACCACGACGGACGAGACGCATCGTTTCCTCGCCCTGCGCGGCTGTGTTCGTCTGCTCGAGTTGAGCGGTCAATCCCGACCGGAAAAGGTGAAAGCCTACGGCGAAATGATGACTCGTACGGAGCGCAGTGATGATCGCAAGGCAATCCTGTCCGGTCTCGCCAATGTGGCCGATCCCGCCGCGCTTAAACTTGTCGAACCCCTCCTCGCGGACGCCCAAGTCCAGGCCGAGGCGGAACTCGCCGCGCTAACCATCGCCGCCAGCATTGCCGATTCCGCGCCCGCGGAGGCCAAAGCCGCCGCCACCCGGATCCAAACTGAATCGAAGAACCAAGCCACGCGGGACCGGGCGGCCAAGGTTCTCGGCCAGTTGGAAAAGGGTCGCTGACTCTATTCCCACTTGGCGGAATTCCCAAGCTGCTTTACCAGGGCAGCCTGGTGGCTTGAGTTACGCGGCTTCGGTCGTGTTGCCCGCCAAGCGGATAATCCGTTTCAACGCCGGGCCACCCTTGAATCCCTCAAGCTACTTGATCCGGGTGGAGTTCCACGGTTGCGGCGTTCGTCTCTTCGCTCAGCGAGATGCTATGGTGCGGCGGTGTTCCCCAAACTGAATGCCCTCGGGAGTCTCAACGACACTTCCAGACTGCCGGTCAGCACTGCGATTGCGGTCGGTGGATTGGCGCGGATGAGTCGGTAGTACCCGGTATCAACGAGTTGGAGCGCCTGCGAAGCCATGCAACGGCAGATGAGAGTGGCCACCTCGCGGTTTTCGGCGCGCAAATAAAGAATCGGACCCATTACGGCCGGCGCATCCTCAACCACACGCGGGACCACGACCCGTGGGACCGTTTCGAGGCTGGGCTCAACGGCAAACCGCCGACCCGGCAGCACGGCGCCAAACACGGTTCGGGCAGCCGCCTCGACGGATTGAGCGACGTAGATTTGCGCGAGCACCGCTGGCGCGGCCAACACTTCATAAATCACCGGCCGACCAGAGTCATCGAGCGTGAGACGGAGGCCTTGCCAACGGACGGACGGTTCCAAATTGATCGGGCGCGCACGCTTCGGCGTGACGGACTCAAACATGAATGCGGCCCGGGGCGGGTAGAGGATTGACCGGCCGGTTGCCGCGGAAACCTCGCCGCCGCCGCGTCGCCACCAATAAAGAACTTGCACGCGGTCCTGACCGTTGAGCCGGGCGGATCCAAACTGGAAAAACACTTCGCGCGGACGGGGGCTGCCGGCGTTTGTCCCTTTCACCTCTTGAATCAACAGCGGGGCCAAAGCGTAGGCGACGGCCGTGTTGGTTTCTTCAAAGGGCTTGATCAGTTGCGCGTGCTCAAACACCAGGGATTCGCCAGCATAAAGGCTGCGCGCCGGAACTTGTGCCGACGCCGGCCAGGCCAGCACGACCCCGGCGACCACGCCAAGGAACCTCAGCCTGCGGGTGACGGCCCCATTCATTGCGGCAAAGGTAACGGGGTGGACGCAGCAAGGAAAGTGGAAGCTCTGCCAACCGTCGAGCTTCCCCCCGCAGCGCGGACATACGAAGCCGGTAATGTCAAAACAGCAAACAGCCTTTGCTAGCCAAGGGCCGGGCGGCGGTGTTATGATCCACCACGCCATGAATAATAACCGACTCGCCCTGTTGGTGATGGGTGGCTGCGTTGCGCTCG
>JADLHS010000328.1 GCA_020848635.1 Limisphaerales bacterium | reverse complement strand
TTGCCGACGTAAAGCGGGTTGCGGCAATGGGCGAACAGACCGCCTTGCACAAGCCGTTCCGCATATACCTGACGGTTCCGACCACCCCGAACGATGTAGTCCAGACCGACAGTCACGCCACGCAGGATTTGCCCGGCCATGGCGACCAGGACCCCGATCAGCAGCGCGAGCCGTTGATCCGGAAAAGCGGCCGGACCATTGAGGAAAAGAAGGAGATACAGCAACGGAAACAAGCCATTCCGGTAGTGAAAGAAAAAATTGCCGATCCGGACCATCATTTGACAGCGATGATGCCACTGAAATTATACCATTTGAAGAAGACGTCGCAGTAGCGAAAGCCGGCGCGCAGTAGCATTTCCCGGTTTTCCATCAGCTTGTAGGGCACGAGAACGTTCTCGAGCGCCTCTCGTTTTTGGGCGATTTCCAGTTCGCTGTAACCGTTGCGCTTCTTCAAGTCGTAATAGTATTTGATGAACAACCGGTTGAACAACGAGTCTTCGCCGATCAGTTTCTCGACCAGGATGAGGGCGCCATTATCGTTCATGCCATTCAGAACGGTGGCGATCAATTTGTCCCGATGCAGGGGACGGATGAACTGGAGCGTCAGGATCATTAGCACCATCGAAGCATTTTCAATTTGAACCCCTTGGTTCAGGTCGGCGTACCGCAGTTCATGATCCCGGGTGAAATTCTTCTCCTTCAGCTTGGCGCGGCACTTCGCGAGCATTTCTTCCGAATTATCCACGCCCACAAACCGCACTTGTTCGGGCACGAGCGGATGCAGGTGCAGCATGGTGGTGCCGGTCGAACAGCCCAAGTCATAAAGGTTCGTACCGTTGACCGCGAAATCACCAGCCATTTCGCCGATCATTCGCTGCATCTCGTTGTAGAACGGCACGGAGCGACCCACCATGTCATCGAACACCGTGGCGACTTTCTCTCCGAAATGGAAATCAGCCACATCCTTGATCTTATCGCTAAATACTTGGTCGGTCGGCTGCACTTGAATCAATTGTTGAATTTTCGCATGTCACCTGGGCAACCCACCAGACGGCCTAACCTTCTACGTGGGTTGCACGATTTTGTGCGGGATGCCGGTCGCCCCAGTTCGGTGACGAGCAGAAGGTTAAAAGATGCCCACATCATGTCGAGACATTTTGGCATCCGACTTCGACTGGGTCACGAGTGGCGAGAGCTCCAAATCCAAATGGCGTTAACCACCGCCCGTGATCTACCCGCCGGACCAGGCGGGCAAGCGCGGAGGCGGGTGCATGAAAGTCCGGTTCATTGCCGATTCCAAAGAAAGCACGGCCGCTAACCAACAGCGCAACTTTTGTTAAAATCATGCGTCTCCAGCATGATTGCAACGAGTGCAATTGATGGCAGCACCAGTACCTTGCGCCCTTGCTCGCCGGATTCATCCAGCCTCATCTTTCTCATTTCACCCCGCGCGGCACCTCGCTAACCTTCTAGGACATGATGCCCGAATCGCCACCCGTCGCCCTCATGGCCGGACAACGCCAGACCGTAACCGTGGAAGACATCGCTTTTGGTGGTGAAGGCGTGGCGCGCGTGGACGCCTTCGTGGTGTTTATCCCCTTCGTCATGGTCGGGGAAACCGTCGAAGTTGAGATCACGGAAGTCCGCAAGAATTTCGCCCGGGCCCGGTTGCATCGGGTTCTCACCCCCTCCCTCGAACGGGTGACACCAGCCTGTGCCCATTTCGGTGCGTGCGGTGGTTGCCAGTATCAACACATCGCCTACCCGGCCCAGCTTCAGCTTAAGCGCAAACAGGTGGCGGATTTGTTTCAACGCATCGGCGGCTTGCCGCCGGAACTGGTCGCTCCGGTCGTCCCCTGTCCCCAACCCTACGGCTATCGCAATCGGATCATGATCCGCAGCCAGTGGAACAAACCGGAGCAACGGCTCAACATCGGTTTCGTGCGGGCGGATTGCGGCCTCGTGGAGGATGTCTTTACGTGTCACATCGCCGAACCCGCGCTCAACGAACAGATCCGGCACGTCCGCGCGCATCCGCCTCCCAAGGGCGGAATTAAGGTCGTGCTGCGCATTCCGCCCGAGAACTGGGAAGTGCCGCCGGATTCTTTCTTTCAGAACAATTCCTTCCTTCTGCCCAAACTGGTGGAGGTGGTGCGTGAGGCAGTCCGCGCCGGCGGTGCCCGGCATCTGATTGACCTCTATTGCGGGGTGGGCTTCTTTGGGATCGAGCTCGCCGATGCCGTCACGTCGTTCGTAGGGGTGGAGTTCGATCAGCGAGCCATCGCGGCGGCCCGCCGGAACGCCGCCACACGTGGTCGAACCAACGGGGAGTTTATTGCCGCCACCGTTGAGGCCGCTCTGCCCGCCTTGCTGCAACGGTTTTCACCGTCCGCGTCCGCCGTCATCCTCGATCCGCCCCGCAAAGGGTGTCTCCCGCCGACCCTGGCGCTGCTGCGCGAACAGCGTCCGGCCCAGATCATTTACATCTCCTGTCACCCGGCCACCATGGCCCGGGACTTGAACATTCTCTGCCGCGACGGTGTCTTTAGTGTGGCTCGGGTGACGCCGCTGGACATGTTTCCCCAAACGCAGCATGTGGAATGTGTGGCCGATGTGCGGGCGGTGGCGCGGTAAAGTTATCTTGCCAACGGAAGACGCATCTATTCAACTGAGTTGCCGCATGAAAAAAGGTCGAGAGTCGGAAACGAAACGCCATTTCACGCTGGTCTGGCTGCCCGGGCTCCTGGGGTTGGCTGCGCTGGCGGTTTATTTCTTCACGCTCAACCACTCACTCTCCTTCGTACCCGATTGGATGGGTCTCATGGGCTCGCCCCCGGCGGGAGCGCGCACTGCGGGATGGTTCTGGCAACCGGAGTTGATGTCGCCCGCCTACTATGCGGTCACGCTGCCCCTGCGCTGGTTGCCCGAACGGCTGATTCCGCTGGCAATAAATGCCTTCTCGGCCGTTTGCGGTGCGCTGGCCCTGGCCCAATTGGCGCGTTCCGTTGCCCTGCTCCCCCACGATCGCACCCGCGTCCAGCGGGAACACGCCACCACCCGGAATTCCCTCCTGACCGTTCCGCTGGCCTGGCTGCCACCGATTTTCGCCGTACTGGTCTGCGGCCTGGGACTCAGCTTCTGGGAACACGGCACAAACGGCACGGTCGAGATGTTCGATCTGCTCCTGTTTTCCTACGTCGTGCGCAGCCTACTGGAATATCGGATTGACCTACGGGATGAACGGCTGTTCCGGGCAGCCTTCGTTTTTGGGGTGGGCATCACGAGCAATTACGCGATGATCGCCTTCTTCCCGTTGCTCATCGGCGCGCTGGTCTGGACGCGCAAACTCGGTTTTTTCAACGTGCGATTTTTGGGTCGCATGGTTCTCTACGGCCTGGCGGGCCTCCTCCTCTATCTCCTGTTGCCCACGCTTGGCAGTTTGAGCCCGGGCCACGATTTGACCTTTTGGCAACTGCTCAAGGGCAATCTCCAGTTCCAGAAGTATTTGCTGTTCATCTTTCCTAAATCGACCCTGCTGCTGCTGGCCCTGACATCGTTGCTGCCCGTGTTCCTGCTCTCGATCCGCTGGGCTTCGCAATTCGGCGACCCCAGCCGGATCGGAGTTATTCTGACCACCATCATTTTCCACTTCGTCCATGTCGGGTTCCTGATTGCCTGCCTGTGGATGGCCTTGGACCCGGAGTTCAGCCCCCGCAAGGTCGGTTACGGCTTCGCCTTCCTACCGTTTTACTATCTAGGCGCGCTGAGCGTGGGCTATTATAGCGGCTATGTGCTGCTGGCGTTCCGCGCCGTCGGCACACGCCTGCGTCCCCCACCGCCTGCGGCGGTTGCCCTTGATTATGCTGCCACGGGATTCGTGATCGCGCTTTTTCTGCTCGTCCCATCGGTTTTGTTCTATCGCAATTATACCCAAATCTGCTTCACCAACGGCCCCACGATTAAACAGTTCGCCGCTGATCTCGCCGACGGCCTGCCGCAAAAGGACGGCGTCATAATCAGCGACGACCCGCGCCGACTCTGGCTTTTGCAGGATCATCTGGCACGCACTGGTCGGGGTGGGGAGTTCATCCTGCTCTGCAGTCAGTGGCTGACCGCACCCAGGTACCATGAATACCTGAAGACCCGACATCCCACATGGGTGTCCCCGGCCAAGCCCAAGCAAACCCAGCCCGTCACCGATTCCGAAATGGTCGAACTGATGCAGCGGCTCGCCAAAGACCATGAACTGTGTTATCTGCACGGCAGTTTTGGTTATTACTTCGAATTTTTCGGGGACGAGCCCGTTGGCTTGGTTCATCGCCTTACCCCGCTTTCCGCCTCGCAACTTATCCCCCCCCCACCGACAAAGGAAGTGATCGCCCGCAACGAACAATTCTGGGCCCGGGCCAAGGACGGGATTCTCAAGACTATTCTGCCGCTCACCACTCCGCCGGATCCCGCCCGCCGCCTCACCGTTGGGGAAAAGTTGTTCAAATCCATTGAATTGAAACCCATCCGGAATGCCCAGTTCTTTGCGTTGGGTTCCTACTATTCCCGGGCGCTGGTCGCTTGGGGGGTCGAATTGCAAAAGGCCGGGGATTACGAATCTGCGGCCGGTCATTTTGAGCTGGCCCGCCAACTCAACCCCGAAAACGTCGTCGCCGGGGTCAATCTGGATTACAACCAGAAATACCGCGCCGGCCAACCGGCGGTGGTTCAACCCGACCAATCCATCGAAGATCGGTTTGGCAAATCCCGAAACTGGGAAGATGTGCTGTCGCAGAACGGCCCATATGATGAGCCGAGCCTGACCTATGCCCAAGGCTACGTCTTCGCCCGCGGCGGGTTGACCCGGCAGGCGGCGCAGGCTTTTGCCCGGGTGCGGACCTTTTCCACCAACGACCTGGGCAGCCGCCTCTGGCTGGCGCAGTTGAACCTGAACCTGAAGTTTCCTGATCAGACGCTCAACCTCGCTCGCGAAATCCGCGAAGTCCTCAAATCCGCCGGTGGCCAGACCACCAACTTCACCGACCTGTTTACGCTGGAAGCCTCGGCGTATTTTGCCAAGAACGAACCCGCCACCGCCTCGGCACTAATTGAAAGTTCGCTCGCCAAAGATCCCGGGAATATCCAGTTGCTGGCGGCAGCCTGCCGCACCTACTCCGACAACGGCCAGTATACCAACGCCCTCGCCCTGACCCAACGCATCCTCCGGCTTGCGCCCGACGATCCCAACACTCTGATTAATCAGGGTTGCTTTCAGGTGCAGCTCGGCGCGTTCGTGGACGCCGTAGCTTCGTTCAATCAAGTCCTGACGCTGGAGACGAACAATCCTACGGCGTTATTCTACCGGGCCGTCGCCCTGTTGCGCGGCGACCAATTGGAGCCCGCCCTCAAGGATTACGAATCGCTGCAGCGGCAGTTTCCCAAAGCCCACCAGATCTATTACGGCCTTGGCGAAATTGCCTATCGCCGTCAGGACACCAACACCGCCATCCGCCATTACGAGGCCTACCTCACCAACTCGCCGCCCAACAATTCGGAGAGCGCCTTCGTGACCGGTCGTCTGCAGGAACTCAAAGGCGTCGTGCCCAAGTGATCGCCCATGCGCGTCACGCACGTTATCACCCGGCTCATTGTCGGCGGCGCGCAGGAAAACACCATCGCCTCTGTTCTGGGGCTGCGCCGGATTCCGGGACTGGAAGTTGACCTCCTCGCCGGCCCCACCAACGGCCCGGAAGGTTCGCTCGTGTCCGCCTTGACCCCCTTCCCCGAGGCGCTAACGCTCGTCCCCCACCTCGTGCGGCCCGTGCATCCCTGGAAAGATTTGCTCGCGTTGCGCCACCTGACCCGGCTTTTGCGCGCGCGCCAGCCCGACATTGTTCACACCCACAGCGGCAAGGCCGGCGTGCTTGGCCGGATGGCGGCCGCGCGGGCAAAGATACCGGTAATCATTCACCACATACACGGTCCCTCCTTCGGACCTTTTCAAGGGGCGCTTGCGAACGGGATTTTCACGGCCGCGGAAAGCCATGCGGCCAAATTCACGACACACTTCGTTTGCTCGGCCCATGCGATGACGAAGCTCTACCTGGCCGCCGGAATTGGTCGGCCGGAGATGTACACCCGAATCTTCAGTGGGTTCCGAGTCGAGCCGTTCCTGGCCGCTCTCAACGACCCAATCCTGCGTTCCCAACTCGGCATACCGGCCGATGCCTTCGTCATCGGCAAAATCGCCCGTTTGTTTCCGCTCAAGGGCCATGAGGATTTGCTCCTCGCTTTCCAAAGAATTCTGCCGCAATGCCCACACGCGCGTTTGCTCCTGGTGGGTGACGGCACGTTGCGACCGCAACTTGAGGCGCGGACCCGCGCGCTGGGATTGGCGGACAAGGTGGTTTTCACCGGCCTCCTGCCGCCGGAAGCGGTTCCGCGCCATATCGGCATCATGGATTGTGTGGCCCACCTGTCCTACCGCGAGGCCCTCTCCCGCGCGCTGCCGCAGGCCCTGGCCGCCGCCAAGCCGGTCATCGCCTATGACTTCGACGGGGCCGATGAAATCTGTCTCGACCACCAAACCGGATTCCTCGTGCGCCAGGGGCATATCAATCTCGTCGCCGAGCGCCTGCTCCTCCTCGCCCGCGACTCCAACCTGCGGGCACAATTCGGGGCGCGGGGCCAGGAATTCGTCCGGGCAAACTTTCCCGTTGAACGTATGGTGGCGAACCTTCATCAGCTTTACCTGCAACTTGCCGCTGGTCGCGGCCCCGGCGCAACGTGACATTTCCCTTCAACCTCTACCTCGCCGCTTTCGCCAGTGCGTTCGTCACCGCGCTCCTCACGTTGCCCATCTGGCGCCGCTGGTGTCTGCACATCGGTCTGGTGGATGATCCCGGCCACCGCAAGATTCACGCGACAACCATCCCGCTCGCCGGCGGCCTCGCCGTGCTGACCGGCCTGCTGCTCCCGCTGCTCGCCGCGACCGTGCTGCTCAAGTGGAATAGCTCCCAGATTACCAACGCCGGCTTGCTCATCCACGGCTTGGACAAACGGGCACTGCAACTCGCCGCCATCGCCTTCGGCGCACTGGGAATGGTCGTCCTCGGTCTGCTCGATGACCAATACGAACTTAAACCGCTCACCAAGTTCACCGGGCAACTGCTCATCGCCGGAGTGGTGGCGTATTCCGGCGTGCGCATCACGCTGTTCGTTCCCAACGTCTTGTTCAGTTATGCCATCACGATCCTCTGGCTGCTCACGGTCATCAACGCCTTCAACTTCATGGACAACATGAATGGCCTTTGTGCCGGGTTGGGGGCCATCAGCGCGGGGCTGTTTGCCCAGATCGCGGCGGGGGAAGGGCAATACCTCGTGGCGCTCCTCGCGTTTCTGACGTGCGGGGCGTTGCTCGGTTTCCTGCCGCACAACTTCCCGCAGGCCCGATCGTTTCTCGGGGATTCGGGCAGTCATCTCGTCGGCTACCTGCTCGCGGTGCTTGCCATCCTCCCGCACTTCTACCATCGCGGCCAGCCGCGCCCGCTGGCGGTACTGAGCCCGTTGCTCGTGCTCGCCGTGCCGCTTGCGGACCTGGCGTGGGTGGTCGTCCTGCGCACGCGAATGGGCAAACCGTTTTACCTTGGGGATACGAATCATCTCTCCCACCGCCTCGTGCGGGCCGGACTCAATCCGGCTGCCGCCGTAGTGTTGATTTGGCTGGTGGCTGCCGTGTTAGGCGCGCTGGCTCTAGTTTACACCGTCCGTTAGGATCGGCCCTTCACATCTCTCCATCTACCACAACGACATCAAGACCATCCATCGGTTGTTGTACGGCAGCCAGGGCTCGTTGCAGTGATAATCGGCATT
>JADLHS010000327.1 GCA_020848635.1 Limisphaerales bacterium | reverse complement strand
CGTTCGGCCAGCAGCCCCACTACCTCGTCAACCCGCATCATGCCGAACCCGCCTGCCGAGATGAGTACTGTTGGGGACGTCGGCCGCAGCCCCATCCGTTGCCGCATCGCGGAACGTTCGGGAAATCTCTTCGTGAAAATGGGGAGGATCGGAATGCCGGTCACGTGAACATTGGCCCCCGGAATTCCCCGCAGCCGCATCGCATTCGCCATTTCTTCCGTGGCCACGAAGTAATTGTCGACGCCTTCCTGCACCCACATGGCATGAATGTCATAGTCTGTCAGCGCCACCCCGATCGGGGCGGCTAACTTCCCCTTTCGCCGCGCCGCGCCAAACACCTCGGCGGGCAGAAAATGTGTGCACACAATCGCATCCGGTGCGAAGTCCCGCACCGCTTTGCGGAGTCGTCCCGCATTCAGCCGGTCGAACCGGGCCACGAACCGGGTCGTCGAACTGCGCGTCGGGCGCTCCTCCAGCCGCTCATAGATCATGCCCCACACGGAAGGAAGCGTTTTGATCAGCTTTTCATAGCCCTCGGAAAACCCCTTACGAAAAGCCGCGTTCGTGTACTCCAGCGCATCAAGGTGGACGACCTCCACCTGCGGATACCGCTCCCGAAAGGCCTCCTCCAGGGCCTGAGCTGCTCGGAGATGCCCCGCACCGGCTGTCACCGACAGAATCAAGACCTTCTTTGGAGTGCCCATGGCGAATCTCCCGTCCTGCGAGGATGACACCGTCTGCGACCAGAAACCATGCCCCACGGTTTTGCGAACTCGATTATCCATTTCTAACAATTTGAAAGTGTAACAAAGGCGATCGTTCGCTCTAACCCGCATTTCTCACCACTTCACGATCATCCAGTTGTACAACACGTCTTTGAAGCGGTGAGAAATGCTCCAGAGAAAACCTTTGGTCTAACTGCCGACCAGCGCCGTTGGGTCAAATATCTCCCGCGCATCCGAATCCAACGGCGCATTCGTAACCGCGCCCGCCGCGGCGGGCGCCTTGTCGGAAAGACGCCACATCACCAAACCCACGTCCCGCGGCGCAGGCATGTTCTGTTCGTCCGGCTGGCTGCGATACCCCGTGCCGAAAGCAGTCAGCAACGCGCCGTCAGGCAGAACAACTGTAGACGTCGCTTGGCTGCTCGCCCACCACCCGTTTGCTCCCGTCCGATTGCCCGTCCACCAATGCAGCACGTAACGATGGTCGAGATCCCAGGTCTGGCCATTGTCCCGGCTCACGATGGCTTCCACGCCGAATCGCGGATACCCCTCCGCCGAATCCGTGTACCCCTTGCGTACGACGTACGTCATCACCAAAGGCCCGTCGGGGATCAACACCAACGACGGATGATGCCGGCCCCACGCGTACAGGCGGTTCAGCGGCGACCACGTCTTTCCACCGTCATGGGATATCGAGACCGCTAACCCTTCGTAATGGTCGAGCGTTTCCTTGATCGACGCCGGCTTGTCGGTGCGGCACGCCGCAACCAGATCCCCATTCGCCGCCCGTATGATCGTGATTTCGCTTGCGCCGTCCCACTCGGGAATCCTGCGCACGTCGGCCCAAGTCTTGCCTTCGTCGTCGCTGGCCCGGAGGTAGCCCTTCGAATACCCCGGCCCGCCGTTGGACTCCCACCGCGCTGCATCCATGCTGTATCCCGTTTCGAGGATCCGGACTATCCGGTGCGTTGCACCCGCGCGATCCACGAACATCGGATCCCACACGTTCCACGTCGATCCATCCGGCATCGACGGCGTCGCGCCCAAGTCCGACCACGTTTTGCCGTAATCGCCGCTGAACCACCGGCGCCCTGCCGTCACGAGCGCTTTGCCGTCGCCCAAATACGTCAGCCCCACGCCCATGCCCGTGTCGCCTTTACCGTCTGCGCCCGTATGAATGAACGCCGGTCTCGACCACGTCTCGCCGCGGTCATCGCTGCTCAACACCATCGCCTGATGCGGATAATCGCAGCTCACCAGCATCAAAACCTGATTCTGTTCCGGCATGTACACGATGTACGGAACCGCCACCACCCGATTCCAACGCTCCGTAACGATCTGAAATTGGCTTGCAATTACTATCGGCTTGGTCTCGCCGTTCAAGAGATACACCTCATGCGGATTCCATTGTGCAAATCCCGGCATCGCGACGATTGCGAAAGAAACAGCCCATCGAAAATACTTCATCCCATTCTCCTTCGAACTTGACAAGAAACCGGGACAACCCCATTGGCATCCGCACGCGAGTATAACCGCTTCGCCGCGTACTCAAATCCAGACTCCAACCCACCGAAAGAGCCGGCCCAGTTTCCCTTTCAAGCCGGCCGGGGAACAATAGGGGACAACGGCCCTACAGCCACCTATTGTTTCTGCTTTTTGTTTCGGATTTAGGGGGACAATAGGGGACAGCCACCTATTTCTGCTGCTTTTGCTTTGCCTTTTGCTTTCTGGGGCGGCCTACGGGTAATGGGCGAAGGCGGCGGCCCAGCTTGCGTTCGAGCTTGGCCAGAAGCGAGTCGCTGGCGAGGGGCCGGCCCGT
>JADLHS010000326.1 GCA_020848635.1 Limisphaerales bacterium | reverse complement strand
TGGATTACCAGTATGAAGCCGGCCGGCGGATGGACGCGCTGGCGCTGCTCGCCAAACAGGAAGGCGTCGTTCTTGAACCGGCCGTGCTCGCTGGCTTTCCGGAAAAGTCCTTCGACATGAAGGAGCCCGCCCTGCTTTGGGCGGAGCTCGCCTTTCTGGATGGGTTATTGACCACAGCCATCAACGCCAAGGTGGCGACCATCCATTTCATCGCGGCGCAGATGCCGTTGACGAATGCCCCGGCTTCGGCCAACGGTCGTTTGCTCACGGAACTGCCCATGCAGATTGAACTGACGGGCGCGATTGCCAACGTCGGCCGGTTTTTGCAGACGTTGCCGCTGCGGGCCGATGAAATCAAGGCCGCCGGGCTGCCGACCGCGCCGACCAACAAACCCGCCTTGTTCATTGATCGGATCATTCTGCGCAAACAAACGCCCGAAAAACCGGATGAAGTCCGCGTATCGTTGCGAGCGGTGGGTTTTGTGTTCCAGAAATGAAACGAAACGCCGCATGACCATGTTGAGCGAAACCTTGAGAAGCCGCTGGTTTTCCATCTGCCTGCACGTGGGCCTGTGGGTGCTGGTGTTGCTCGTGGTTTTCGGCAGCGGCATCGGCGGGCGGGCGCTGCAGTTTCGGGAGGCAACCGCCAATTCTGCCGCCGTAATCACGCCCGTACCGGTGCCTCAACTGGAGCGACTTTTCGCGCCGACGAACCATCCGAAAGTGGTGGTGGATCCTGCCACCCTGAACTTGTTTACGACGACCTATTTCCTCCCGCCGGTCAAACCCAACCCGCCCCCGCCGCCCCCGCCGCCCCCGCCCACGACGTGGAAACTCGAACTGGCCTACCAAGGCTATTATCGGACGAGCGATGGGCCGATATATGCGCTGGTGCTGATGGGGGAAAAGCTGGTGCCGATTCCGGTTGGGGGCAGGGTGGTGACGAATTTGTTCGTGGTGGACGCGACCCTGCGGACTCTGACGCTGACAAATACCATCGCACAGACCAATGTAATCGCTTTGAACACCAAGCAAGTGGTCGAAGTGCCAATCCAATGACGACGGATCCCGGCTCAACCGAACGCGAAGTGGGCGAATTGCTGGTCGAGCAGGGGAAACTCACCGTTTCCCAATTAGAACAGGTGCGCCGGCGCCAGAAACGGCTCAATCTGGCGCAACACCGGGCCATCGTGGACCTGAATTTCGCTTCCGAAGAGGACACCTGGCGGGCGCTGGCCGAGGTCAACCACTTCGAATTTGTTGACCCGTCCACCCTCGAACTCAAGCGGGAAACGCTCGAGTTGGTGCCCATCAAGCTCATCTTTCACTACCACATGTTGCCCATCGCGGGCGATGCCAAGGAACTCACGCTGGCCTTCAGCGAGCCACCCCGGCAAATGGAAATGGGGAATCTCCGGCTGTTGCTCAGCCAGCGTTTCCAACTGGTCCTCGCTACGCCGAGCGCGATTCACGCGGTCATCAAGAAACATTTTGGGCTGGGCGCGGAGACGATTCAGAAGCTGCGCGAGGAACGCGGGGGGACCGACCTGGAGCGCGAGATTGTTTTCGATGTGCAGGGCAAGGAAACCGATTCTGCCATCGAGGCCACCATCTCGGCGTTCGTGGACCAAATCCTGCAGGAGGCGCTGCGGCTGCGGGCCACGGACATTCATCTCGAGCCGTATGCCAATGCCATCCGGCTGCGGTATCGCGTGGATGGGATTTTGGAAACCGTGCCCGTACCGGCGGCCATGCGCAATCTGCACCTGGCGGTTGTGTCGCGGCTCAAGATCATGGCTGGCCTGAACATTTCGGAGAAACGGCTACCCCACGATGGCCGGATTGCCATGAAGACCGGCGACGAGGAGTATGACCTGCGGGTTTCGATCATGCCGACGAAGCACGGGGAGGCGGTCGCTTTGCGCATTCTTGGCCGCCAAAATTTATTCCTCGACCTCGGCCAGTTGGGCATGGCGCCGGAGCACGAGTTGGTGTTCTCACAATTGACCCAATTGCCACAGGGCTTGGTGTTGCTCACCGGGCCGACTGGCAGCGGCAAAACCACCACGCTCTACGCCGCCCTTGCGCAAGCCAATGACGAAGGCCGCAAGATCATCACGTTTGAAGACCCCATCGAATATCAACTTGACGGTACGGTACAAATTCAGGTGCGGGAGCAAATCGGACTGACCTTTGCCGCCGGACTGCGCTCCGTGCTGCGGCACGATCCGGACGTGGTGCTGGTGGGCGAGATTCGCGATTTCGATACCGCAGAGATTGCCATCCGCGCCGCGCAAACCGGGCACCTCGTTTTCTCCACTTTGCACACCAACGACAGCATCAGTTCGGTGACGCGCCTGCTGGAAATGAAAATCGAGCCGTATCTCGTGGCGGCTTCCCTCGTGTGCAGCATTTCGCAACGGCTCGCCCGGCGGATTTGCCGGCACTGCGCGGAAGTAGACCCGGCGATCACGCCCGGCGTCCGCAAGGAAATGGCCAAGGCGCTAGGGTTGGAGCCGGGCGCGGTGAAGGCCTGGCGGGGGCGCGGCTGCGTCGAGTGCAACCAGAAGGGCCATCGCGGTCGCGTGGCAATTTACGAGATGTTCCTCCTGGACGAAGCCATCGCCGATCTCATCCAGCCGGGCGCCAAGACCAGTCAACTGCGGGAAGCGGCGCGCAAACTCGGCTGGCGTTCGATGCGCGAAAACGCCTGGCAAAAAGTGCAAGACGGGCTGATCCCAATCTCCGAACAGGAACGTTGGACCCGGATGATTGACGCCGGGATGCTCAAAAGCCGTTGACCACGGTTCGATAAAGCAATGAAGCGCTGAAGGGGATTTCTCCGCTTCAACGCTTCAACAAAACAATGCGTGGCCGCCCGCTTAAGCCTTGACCGTTTCCGGCTTTTTCCAAGTGCGCTTGGGCGCCTTCGTCACGAGCCCTTTCTTGAGGGCGCGGGTCGAAACGCGGATGTAGCGCACTTCGCCGTTGATCAGCGCTTTTACGCGCTGAAGATTGGGCATGAATTTCCGCTTGGTGATGGCGGTGATGTGCATGCCGATGCCGCCACTCTTCTTCGATTTACCACTGCGCCAGATGATGCTGCCCTTGCGTGGGCCGACCCCGGTGAGTTCACAAATTCTTGCCATATAAATTCAGTTCTAAATTAAGGTCGGAAAGACTATCTGCCGCGGGCTGGATGGCAAGCTATATTTGGCAAAAAACGGACGGCGCGGTTACCGGCCGCCACTTCCGTCCCGGCCGTCCCGGGCGAATTACTCTTGTTGGCCGCGATAGAAGCGTTGCAAGACGGCCGGTCCGAACGCGTCCGTATAGATCAAGGAGCCGCTGGGATTCAAGAGGTTGGTGAGGGTGATCCAAGATGTCAGGTTGCTGGAACTCTGGAGTCGGACATTCCAACCCGGTTCACCGCTTAAAACCAGGCGGATCTGGCTGGGGGACAGATAAGTGATGAGATTAAATTGCAGCGGTTGAACGGGCGTCACGGTTAGCAGCGCATTGGAACTTGTCACGGTGCCAGCGGAATTCGTGATCACAACGGAGAAACTGCCGCTGTCATTCGCTTGGACATTATTGCGGGTGTAGCTGCTGCTCGTGGCCCCGGGAATATCCAAATCGTTCAAACGCCACTGGTAGGTCAGGGCGCTCGTTCCGCCGCCGGTCACGCCAAACAGCGCGTTGCGGCCCGCTTTTACGCTCTGGCTGGAAGGTTGCACCGTGATATAGGGCGGAACGTTCGTGACGAAACGTTCCACGCGCACGTTGTCCGCCAGACCAAAGCTCAATGCTGCATGGTCCGACACCGAGGCGTAGGAATCCCAATAGCCGAGGAAAATATTATTCGCGGCCAGCGCGCTGTTGTTGCACGTGGCGATTTTGAGTCCATCGAGGAACCACTCGATCGTGCTTCCGGTCTTGCTGAGGATGACATCGCGCCAGGCAAAACCAATCGTCCCCGCTGCCAGCGCGCCGGTTTGCGCCTGGACCGCCGGCGCCGTCTGGCCGCCGGGAAATGCGCCGGCATAGTACGCGTTGCCATTCCCGCGCGCATCGGTCGCCGTGCCGGCCGCGTAATTCCCCGAAGCGGGGGTCTGCCAGGTCGTACCGATTACCGCGGCAAAATCCGGTAGGCTTGTCGTGCTGGTGTCGGTCGTACCGCCTTCGCCATCCACGGCGAACCAGATGCCGTCCGCCGTGCTGCCCGCCCCAGTCCATTGGACGCGGTTGCCCGTCGTGCCCAAGCCCGCCGTGAAATGTTCGGTTGAACCCACTCCGCCGCCGGGGAAGGGGCCGTTCGCATTCAACCACAAATCGAAGCGGAGCCGGTAATCACCGGTGAAACTCCGGCCCCCGGGTGAGATGTTGATTGCCGCCGCCACACCGTTGACCAGGTTCGCCTCGAATTTCACGCCGCGCGTGGTGTCGTTGGTGGCATTGGGTGCGGCCGGGATGCCGTTGGCCGCGTAATTGTAGTTAAAGGTGACGCGCGTGTCGGTGGACGAGCGGTTCGTCACCCAGTTCGCCGCGGTGTTGGCGTCAAAATTGTCCACGAACAGCGTCTGGAGCGCGGGCGGCAACATGACCTGCACCAACGCGACCTGGCTGGTCGCGACGCCAAACGCATTGGAAACCACGACTTGATAATTGCCGGAGTCCGCGGGTTGAACGTTGTTCCGGGCAATACTGTTGGTCCTGGCGTCGGCGACATCGCTGCCGTTGAACCGCCATTGATAGCTCAGCGGCAATGTGCCGGCGGCGACGACCCTGAGCAGGACGTTCGAGCCTTGCACAACGAACTGGCTTTGCGGATGGGTGAAGATTTGCGCGGCTACATTCGTCGCCGGGGGCAGGCTCAGGAAGTTGAGGCTGTCGCTCAGATATTGATCGCGGCGGACGGTGCTCGTGATGGTTTCAAACGGGAAACCGAACAGCACGACCCGACCGCCGCCGGCGGAACCATCGTATTGGATGGCCGCCGCTCCGCCGGTGCCGCCGGAATAGTTGATCGCCGCCACCGCTCCGGGACCGAACGGCCCAAGCACGTCGGGCGTTGCCACCCGGTAAATGCCCTTCGAGCCATCGTCCACCGTGAGGCTGGAGCGACCCGAGAAAATGCCGCCGCCCGTCGCCAGGCCCGTGTAACTGGTGGCATCATCGTTGGTGAACGCGGCATGCAATTGATTGTGCAGAAAATCCCGATCCGCGACCGTCGGGCCGGACGCACGATCGAGGTCGTAGGCCACGTCCGCGCCGGAAACAAACAGGCTGCCGCCTGCCGCGAGGAAGGCGGTGAGTTTTGCCTGCTCGGCGCTGCTGAAGGTTTCGCTGCCGACGGTTTCGTTGCCGCAAGCCCAGAGGACGATGGCGTAATTGGTCAGCAGGACCTGGTTGTTCACGATGGCTTCATTTTGGCAACTGTCGAACGGGCGGCCCGTGGCGGCGATGGATTTACCGTGCGGCACGATGTAATCGAAGCCGTTGATCCAGCGCTGAAACACGCGCTCGATGCTGCCGCTGTTCCCGGGCGGATCCCAGCTTTGAGCGGTCAGGTCATGCCGCAGATTGGTGGTGCGATCAAACCGGTCGAAGCCATTCACTACGAGTACGCGCGGCGCAATGGTGGCGGCCGCCCGGCAACCTACGACTTCCGTGGGCATGGACTCCCCGCCGGCATTGGCCGCGGTGACGCGGAAATAGAAATCCGTGTTCGGGGGCAGATTCGTGACGGTGCAACTCGTGACGTTGCCCACGGAGATGGGATTGCCGAAGCCGTAGCCGTTGGTCGAACGATAGAGGAGATAGTTCGTCGGGCTCTGGCTGCCGCCGAGGGCGACCGGCGCAGTCCAACTGATGGCAATTTGTCCATTGGTTCCGGCCAGGGCCCGGAGATTCGTGGGCGGCTCTGGCAGAAAGTTCAAGGCAGGCGGATCGTTCGTGTCGAAGGTGTTCATGAACTTGATCACCGCATGCATCGAGGCTTTGCCAACCGCGGCGCGCGCTTTCGCATCGCGCAGGATCGCCGCGTCGGTTGGATCGTCGTGATACGCAACTTCGACGATGGTCGCGGCCATTTCGTAGCCGAAGAGACTGCCGTCAATCTCCGAGTAACCGCCGGTGTAGGTATGACCCGACCGGTTGAACCATGCGGCTTCGAGCGGCGGCGAGCCGAGCGCGACGAGGTCGTCATTCACTTCGCCGCCGGCGATATTGGCCAGCTCGGCTTGGTGGGGCGTGGGGTCGCCGGTGATCAAAGCGACCGTGCCCCGACCCCCGCCGGCGTTCGAATGGAAACTGATGTGGATGCGGTCGTAAATGTCGCCCGATTCGTCCCGATTCATTTCGGCGGACATCTTTGGCGGCGCGGACCAACTGTCGCTCTCGTCGTCGCCGGTTCCGTCGTAGAGCGCGGTGGATTGCCCCTGGGCCAGATTGGCTTGCACCCAATAGCGCATGCTTTCGTCCTCGCGCGGATAGCCGGATCCGCCGCCGCCCCGGTCCACTGAGCCCATGCCATTGCCGAACCGGATCGCGTCGGCAATGACCACGGTGCCGGTCGCTGTGTCGCGCATATTGCTGATGACCACCGCGCCGTTGGCCGCATTTGCGCCCGCGTTGAAGTAGTATTCGCCCAGGTAGATCCAGCCGTTTCCAACGCGGTGATGCGGGATGCGAACCTGCGATTCCCCGCCCGTATGCCGGATGCGATACAACTGATTCCCACGATCCGAACCGTGCCGGGTCCAGCAGTAAACCGGATAGTAGCCAGCCACCGGAATGGTTGGCGTGTAGGTGGCAGTCGAGGTCTCCGTGGCCGCCAAAGATGCGAAGCGATAGGGCACATCGCCCGGGTTGCCCCAGAAAATCGGCGAAGTCCCACCCGTCCACGCGCCGGCGAACGTGACCGCCGCGTCATCGTTGTCGAGGACGATCTCATTGGTCTGATGGCCGAGCGGGCGCAGGGAGACGACGGTCGCGCCGGCGTTGAAGCAGTATGCGGCAAAAAAATTCAACTGGTCGAGGTTGCCGTAGTCCTCGTTCATTTCGTTACCCACACCGCGTTGCAGCCGCCAGTAAGTCGGGTCGAACGTCCAGCCATGCCCGCTGTTCATAAAGACGATTTTGCCGGACAGCGCGCCGGGCGAGCGCTTTGCGGAGGGGGCGATCGGGCCGAAAGCCAAGGGCTGCGGCGGGGTCGGATTTACACCGGCGGGCGGCACCGGTTCGGCCCAGTCCGGCGAGAGAATCGTCGCCATAGCCGGGCCCTCCGGGGCCAGCCGATCGGCGTGCTCGTTCGTTACTGTCGGGGGCATCGTTGGGTTTGCCAACAAAGAACCGGCGCTGAGACTGAGCGACACCAGCCCCATGCGGAGCGAGCGGTGAAGGGGAAGTTTCATGCAAGGTGCGACATTACAAATGCCCTGATGGCGAGGAAATCTAACAGCAATCCCCGGATCATCAAGCGCCCAAAGCGGGTGGTCCGCTATTGAACGCGCCCGAATTTTCGATCCAGCTCGCGGTAATTCATCTCGATGATGGTCGGGCGGCCATGGGGACAGGTGTACGGCATGGCGCATCGGCGCAAATCCTCCACGAGATTCTCCAGTTCACGCCCTTTCAGTGGATCATTGGCCTTCACGGCGTGGCGACACACGGTTTTTGCCACTACGTGTTCACCGAGCCGCGCGGAATTTACCTCCTGCCCGGCGGCTTTCAGCTCGTCCACGAGGTTGAGGGCGAAGGTTCGCGCATCCGCCACCTTCACGAACGGCGGCAGCGCATCCAGTAGGAACGTCCGCTCACCAAATTCGCTCAAACCCACGCCCAGCCGCGTCAATGTCGCGAGCTGGCCGCGCAGGAAATTGGCGTCCCGCGGTGAAAGCTCGAGGGTTTCCGGCAACAAGAGCCGTTGGGCCGGCGATTGCACGCCGCGCTCCAGCCGCTCCAGCATTTGCTCGAATAAAATGCGTTCGTGGGCGGCGTGCTGATCCAGCAGCACCAGCCCGCGATCGGATTCCAGCACGACGTACAACTTGCCTACCACCCCGACCAG
>JADLHS010000325.1 GCA_020848635.1 Limisphaerales bacterium | reverse complement strand
GGCGAATCCCTCGTTCGCGAACGCGTCATCATTCGCGCCTATCGGGCCACGGGGGATGACCGTGTAGTGGATCTGGAATTCCAGTTCACGGCGTTGAATGACCCGGTCTCGCTCGCCCGGCGCGGGACCGACAAGTATGGCGGACTGAACATCCGACTCGCCAGCGTCAAAGACCAGGAGATCCTTTTCCACACCGACCCGACGAACACCGCGCCGCGCGGGGCGTGGGCGGAACTCTGCGGCAAATTCGGCGCCGCCCCGCAGCTTTCGGGCATCGTGGTGTTGCAGCACAGCGCAAATCCGAATTATCCGGGCGAGTGGGTGAAGTTTCCCGAGCTCAACTGGTTTCAGCCCACGTTTCCGGCCAGCGGGACGCGCTACGGGCTGAAGCCGGGCGAGCCGCTCGACTTGCGGTTCCGGTTATGGTTGCATCGGGGCGGGGTCGCCGGCGTGGAAAACTGCGCGGCGCACTGGCGCGCGTATCAAGCGTTCCCCGCAACCTCCGATCGCCCATACCGTTGAATACGCAAACCGCAAACGAAATTATGAAAACCGAATCAACCCCCACCACGCGGCGCGCATTCATTCAGAAAGCGGCGACAATAACCGCCCTGGGGTTTGCGCTGCCGCAACTGGCTTTCGCCGCCCGCCGGAAACCGGCACGCTCATCCGCCCCGAATACTCGCATTCATCTGGGACTGATCGGCTGCGGTGGAATGGGCCGGGCCAACCTCGACATATGTGCCCGCGAGCCGGATGTCGTAGTCACGGCGGCGTGCGATGTGTTTGATGCCCGGCTCGAAGCCACGGTGGAAACCTACAAGCCCACTTGCAAAGGCTACGTGGATTTTCGTGAAATGCTGCAGCAACCGGACCTCGATGCCGTGATCATCGCCACGCCGCCACACTGGCATTGTCTGCTCGCGATTGCGGCGTGCGAGGCGGGCAAGGACATTTACCTGCAAAAGCCGATGACGCTGCATCTCGGGGAGAGTCTCGCCGTCCGGAACGCCGTTCAGCGGCATGACATCATCTGCCAGGTTGGGACGCAGGTCCACGCGACCGAAAATTACCGCCGGGTGGTGGAATACATTCGGAGCGGGAACCTCGGGAGCATCGGCGCCGTACGCACTTTCAACGTGATGAACCAAACACCGGCCGGGATTGGCTTCGCCAAGGAGAATCCCTTGCCCCCGGGGATGGATTGGGACCTCTGGTGCGGGCCGGCGCCGCTGATCCCCTACAACCGCAGTTTGGCGCGGAGTGCTTACGAGCACGGTTCCTGGATGGCCTACAGCGGCGGTTGGACGCCGGGCATGGCGCCGCACATTATTGATTTGCCGGTCTGGGCGCTCGAGCTCGGTTATCCCCTCGTTACGAGTTCATCGGGCGGCCGGTTCATCGTCAAAGACGACGGCGACGCTTACGACCACCACGAAGTCCTCTGGCAGTATCCGCACTGCACGATGACCTGGATGTCGTCGCTCACCAACAGCTACGGGTTTGATTTGCAGGGCGACCCCAAACCGCGCCGCCGGTTGGGCGTCTATTTCCACGGGGCCAACGGAACGATGTATGCGAATTACGACAGCTTCAAGATCGTGCCCGAAGGCGATGCGATGAACGGGATGCAACCGCCGCCGGCCTCCCTTCCGCCGTCGCCCGGCCATGAGCGCGAGTGGCTCAACTGCATCAAGTCCCGCCAGCAACCCAGCGCCAGCGTGTTTTATCACACGCGCGTGGATGTGCCCATCGTGCTCAGCCTGCTCTCGCTCAAGCTGGGCCGTTCCATTCGTTTTGATCCCGCCACGGAAAAAATCGTCGGTGACTCCGAAGCCGCGAAACTGGCCGTGCCGAAGTACCGCCGGCCATGGAAATTTCCGACGAAGTATTTGGCGTGACGGAGGGCCGGGCTTCCGTTCCAGCGGCGGTGGGGCAGGGGAGGTTGGGTAGGGCTGGCGGCGTGGTGTCGGGATGACGCTGGCCTTTCGGGCGCGGGTCAGGGGACCAGTTCCACGCAGATCAATTCCCGCGCATCGCGGACGAATAGTCTGCCGTCCGCGTAGGCCGGATTGCACCAGTTCATACCGCAGACTTGCGCCCGGCCAAGCTCTTTGAACTCCGCGGGGTCGGCGGCAAAGAGCACCACTTCCCCGACGTCCGTGAGCACAAGGATGTTTTTGCCCAGGGCCAGGAAAGCCGCATGGCCTCGTTCCGCCGTGGTGGGAGTGTAGCCTTCCTTGGACCACATCGTTTTGCCCGTTTTCGCTTCCAGGCAGAAGAGGTTCTTGGAAGGCCCCAGGCCGTAGAGATACTCGCCCACGGCGACCGGGCTCGCAAAATTCATCGTGTGCTCCTTGGATTCCCACTTCACGCTCGCGCTCCATTTCGTGGATGGCGCCGGGCTGGTGCTGTTCCCGGCGACCGCCGCGTGCGCGATTTCGGCGCCAATCATGCCCCGTTGATGCGACGCCACCATGGCGATATTACCGACGACGACCGGGGTGGTTACATGGCGACCGTAAGTTGAACTGAGCGGCACCCGCCAGAGCAATTCGCCATTCTGGAGATTCAGCCCGATCAAACCTTCCGCCGTGAAGGCCACCACCTGCCGGGGCTCCGTCCCATCAATCAGGGCGGTGATGGGGGCCGCGTTACCAGCACGATCATTCTGGGACTGCCAGAGCACCGCCCCGGTGGTCTTGTCAAGACACGCAATCCCGGCCCCGTTGGTGTCGCCCACGGTCACAATCAGGCGTTGGTTGTCCACCCACGGCGAGCCCGTGTATCCGTGGCGGTGCGCCCCTTGGGCCGCTCCCCGTTCCCCATAAAAATACGCCTGGAAATTCGTGGTAAAATTAACCCGCCAATCGAGTGTGCCATCCGCAACCTTCAGGCAGCGCAATTCACCTTTGCAGGATTGGGCATAAACCCGGTCGCCATCCACCAGCGGGGTGCAGCGCGGGCCCGGCGCGCTCTGGCTGTCCTTGTGCAAATCGTCAATCGCCGACCGCCAGAGTTCGCTCCCGATGTTTCGGTCCACGGCGTGGAGCATTTCCTTTTCATCCTGGTTGTCCAGGTAGAAAACCTTGTTGCCGGCGACAACGGGCGAGGCAAGACCATCGCCGATCTTGATGCGCCAAACTTGTCGCGGCGCCTGCGGCAGAGTCTCGGGAACCGCGCTCCCGGCGGGCACATGGCCGTCGCGCAATGGTCCGCGCCAGCCGGGCCAATCGGTGGCGAAACAGTTTGCACCAATCAGGGCGATGAACCACACGCTGGCGCGGCCAAACAGCACTTTGCCGGGACGGGGGGAATTATCGGGAGGTTGGCTCATGATACGGAATAGTCTTGATGAGGTCGTTCACAGTCGCGGCCCATAGAAACCATTTTCGGTCGCGATAGTCCAGCCTCTCCGTTCGATTCGGGGCGATGGAGAAATTATCCACCGCATGATTTGCCCGGCCTCGCCACCGGATGACCTTCAATTCGGCCCCGCGTTCCGGTTGCGCTTCGGCTCCGAGATTTGCTTTGACACGCCGCCGGTTTGTGGATGCCATAAACAATGTCGGCGGGATTACCCGGCCTGACGGATCACAAACCCTCAACCCATGAACGCTAATATGACTTCCGCTCTCAAGACTCTCACTTTCACGCTGGCCGCCACGGTGACATGGCTGGCCGCGTCCACCGCCGTCGCCGCCCCGATTCCCGAGGACTGCAAGATCGGCGGCTTTGCCATCGGCTGCCAGGCTTACACGTTTAACCGCTTCAGCGTCATGGAAGCGATTGAAAAGACCGCTTTGACCGGCTCGAAAGTCATCGAGTTTTATCCCGGCCAGAAACTCAGTTCGGATCAGCCGGACGTGAAATGGGATCACAACGCCTCGGCCGAAGTCATCGCCCAGGTCAAGGCCCAGCTCGCCAAACATGGTGTCCGCGCCGTCAATTACGGGGTCGTCGGCGCCAAGGATGTCGCGGAGTGGCGCGCGATTTTTGAATTTGCCCGGAAGCTTGGCCTGTACGCCGTGACTACCGAAGGCGTGACCCAGCTCGACATCATCGAGCCGCTGGTGAAGGAGTTCGACATCAGTCTGGCCATTCACAATCACCCGCGTCAGGCCGATAACCCCAATTACAAGGTATGGGATCCCGCCTACGTGCT
>JADLHS010000324.1 GCA_020848635.1 Limisphaerales bacterium | reverse complement strand
TCAATCTTCGATGCCACCGTTTGGTGAGTCGGGCGTGTGCCCGCTGATTGCTGTGTTTTCTTCACAAAAACAATCAATCCACAAACGGTGGCCCAATTCCAACTGCATAGTTACGGCTAAGTGGCGAAGATACAGCGGATGGATTATTTGACCACAAGGGTTGCTTCTGTAAACATGCCGTGCGGGCCTGTAGCTCAATGGTTAGAGCAGAGCACTCATAATGCTTTGGTTCTCGGTTCAAGTCCGGGCAGGCCCACCACCAACTCCGCGTCCACTCGTGCCTGAAACTGTAACTTTGCCGAAAACTTGTCGCGAAAGGTGGGGACCAGTTGAGGCGGGTCGAGTATAAATGGTAGCGGCCGCTTTTTCAGCGGCTTTTCAATTTTAGGATTTTCGACTCCCCGCTACGTCACCAATGCCGGGGCTGGAAGCAGCCTTCCGGTGTCGGTACCGCGCCGGGAAAATTGTTCAATGGTGGCGAACTGCCGCGCTGATGCAGAACTGTTGCAGTGCCTCTCCGCCACCAGGGGAGCAGCCTCCCCACAATCACTAACCACCCGTGGACCTGGGGCGGGTGGCATCATTTCTTCAATCGCGTCCAGAACATCGCTTTTGGTGGGCACGGCGTGGTTACGCTCGCGGGCCAGGAACCGAGAGCGCCGCCCGGCCATGTCTATGTATTTCAGATAGCCCTCAGAGTTGATCGAGCGATCAGCAAGTTCCTCCAATAAAACGTCAGCGATTTCCGGGAAGTGAATCTTCGCGACTGCGACGATCTGCTCGAAGGGAATCAAGTCGGGAAGGATGACGGGCGGAGCCATTCGCCCAAGCCACTGCTCAACCCGGTAGCCTGTGGTTGTAACGTATTTTTCAAGGGTCTGCCGATGGCTTTGCGGCGTGGCAAAGAACGCACATGGAACTCCTTGATCCATGACCTTAGACCGAACCCAGTTGATGCGGCGCGGCGGCGTGGCCTTGTGGTAGCTGCTTGGAACCAAATAGTGGGCCTCGTCGTACACGGCCATCAATCCGGAGTGCCGTAGAACAAACTCGACTTTATCCTTAAGGATTGGCGCCGGGGTCGATGGGTTATAATCAATTCCAAAGGCGTCGGCATGGGCCCGCATGAAGTCAACTTCGCGATTACCGTCCGGAACGGTGACAAGGCGGGCGCGACCAGGGTTGGCATCGCACCAAACCTTTACGGATTGGGTTTTCCCGAAGCGCGATTCGCCGACGATAGGCACCGGCACCCGTTCAGAACACGCGAATTCCAACTCCCGGAAAACGGTTTTGGTCACGACGGTGTCCGCCAATTGGACCCGCGTGGCGGTCGCGTGGCGAACGATCTGTTCAGTTAGTAACGCGGGCAGCGCCGGACAGTAAGACGTGCCAGCAAGATGGGTTGATTCATGCTGGCAGATGTCGGACAAAAGGGATGGCAGTTTCGACTGGGCGATTTGTTGGCACTCCAATTTCAAATAATCCAGATTGAAACGGGCCAAAGCGTTGCGCAGCGCCATGGCCTGAGGCTTGTCGCCCGTGGCGTCCTCTACAGTGGTTTTCCGGTCCACGAAGAACGCGAGTAAGTCCTCAAAATCACGGGTGTCATCACCAGAGGGTCCCGTCGCCTCCGGCCGCATGAGCTGGTTGGCCACTGTCTTTTTGTTAAAGGTCAGGGTTTTCCAAATTCCCAGGCATTGGCGGAGTGAGTAACGGCCGGAGTCTTCCGGGCGACCGGCTTCGATCATGGCGCTGAATTGAAAATGCTCCGGGGCCGCCGAGATGAGTTGCTTGACGAACGCCGGCAGTCCACCAGGGCGAAGGTCAGCGGCTTGAATGAACCAAGCTTGGCGACTAAACATTTCGACGTCGGCAACAGCGGACGATTCGCGGAGGGCTTTGATTTTGGAGGCGACTGATTGCGGGTTTACGGTGTTCATTTTGTGGTTTCCTCCGAGGCGAACTGGTCGTTAAGTTTGGCCCGGCGCTGCTCCATCCGCTTCAAGGCTTCCAGCTGCTGAGCGGCGCGAGCCGGATTGACGTTGACGGGGACAGAAAGCGCCGAGGAAAGAGTCTTGATCTGATTCGCGGTGGCGGTCGCGGCTCTTTTCTCAGCGTGATGTTTTTCCAACTGCTCCTGACTGAAGCGCGCGAAAACTTGGGTCTGCTGGTCGGTGGTCGCGTCACGAGTGATGCTGAACGTGACCGGCGGGACCAGCTTGCTGAATTCAACTCGCGCCGGCGTCATCATGGCCGCGCGTTCGCGATTCAATTCGGCCAAGACTTCCGGACGCTCGAAGGTTGATTTTGCCGTTGCGTGTTTGAGCACGAAGAAGTGTTGGGAGTCCATGGACCGGCAAAACAGGATGCTGGGATCGGCGAAGTGAAAGCGCGCAATAACGTCCTTGTGAATGAACGGTTCCAGCTCTTTGCCCCAATATGGGTATTTTCGATTTCCAATGCTGATTACGATGCCCTCGGATCCGACGCGGATTTTCCGCTGCCAAGTCCCCAGTCGGAAGCGGGTTTCAAGGTCCAGTCCAGGCAGGGGCCGGGTTGCGATTCCGGCGTTGCCATCGATGCCATTGGTCCACGCTTCGAGCGGCGAGACGCCGGGGAGCTTTTTCCCGTTTTGGATCTCTTCGTTATATTCGCGAATTGTTTGGTCGACCATATCGCGCCATTGCCCCATGACCGGGATTTTTGAGAGCGCGGCGGCATCGAATTGGCGAGCTTGGCGAAGGTTTTTTTGGGCTGCTTCCGCGTTGTATTCGCGTTCATCAAACCCAAGGAAATTATCAATCGGCCGTTGAATCTCCTGCAGGCGACGAATTGCCCCTTCGATTGGTTTGCTCCTGGGGTTGCGCGGCTTGGTGTGGCGCACCTCCAACCCGAGGGCTGGGTCTGCCAAGCCAAAGTCCATGTTGCTGCGGGAGCCAACCTCCAGCCCAAGTTTGCGAAAAGCCGCCTCGGTGTCACGCCAGGGAGTCAGCGCCCACTTTGGGTGTTTAGCGGAGTCCCGGCCATCAACGGCGAGGGATTTATAAACCGAGTTTTCGAAAAAGAATCCGAATCGAGGGCGGCCGTTTATCTTGACGCACGCATGCTCGATGGAGAGCCGGATGTGTTCCTGGTTGAAATGACCCGCTATTAACATCGCGTCGACAATGAAGTCTGTGCGCCAGTCCACGGTAAGAATGCACTCGCCCCGCCCAATGCGCCCGGTGCCGTCTTCGTAGCGGAAAGGAAAGTTCCAGGTTACATCGTCGCTGCTCAGGAAATCTCCCGGAGCCACATCGGACCAGGCACGGCTGATCCAAGGCGAGTTTTGATAAATGGCTCCGTCGCCCCGTCGCTGGTCAACTAATTTCAGCACCGCAGCGGCAACTTGAAGCGTGATTCCACGCGAGACGTAGGATTTATTCTTGCGCTCGTTCAGATGAACCATTTCCGAGCACGGCTCGCAGTAACCAGCAGGCGTTCCACGCAGTTGATACAACTTCCGATGAGCAGGCGGGATGGGGCCATCCCGATGGACCGAGTTAGAGATCAATTTTTCAAGACAGCCGTCGCACAACTTGCCTCCGGTGCGGCCAGAATTTCCACACCGTTGATCCATGATTGCATCCGGGCATCTTCCATCCTTGCGCCACTTATCAAACTTCCGTTCGAACATGCGCCGGAGAGCCGCCGGGGTGGCCGCGATTGTGGGCATGGTTGAGAACAGAAATGCATTTAGGGAGCGCTTGATCAGCAACTGTTGGCGACGGTCTTTAATTGCTAGTTCGAATGCCTCAAAGTGGCGGAAGGTGGCGTCCAGTAGATGCGCCCGGTCTTCCAGGGATGGACGCAGATGATCAATTTTGAGTTCATCAACCCTTGCGCTCAAAGCGGCATGGATGCCAACAGGCAAGCCCCCTGGAGCTCCAGATTGATTAACTGTCTGGTATGCGGCATCCGCCACATATAGGTCCAGCCGATGCCACTGCTCGAAATTGTTGTCGCGTTTAATTGCCTGGTCGAAGTGGGCGCGCCAGGTGTTTTCCGCCACCGGATATTTGAAAACTCGCAGCGCTTCGGAAAGGCCGAGCGCCAGCAGCTCGCCGGGCGGAGTGGAATGTTGCCGCACCAATGGCAAGGCCAGCGCCTCGCGCCATTGCTCCGCCTTGACCTGGTGTTCGGTTGCCACCTCGTTGAACGGGAATGGCGGCGTGTAGGGCAGGGGGGGTGTTCTCAATAGGTCCTCTATGGTTCGGTAGCCGCGTTGCCGGGTTGCTGCAGTAAGCCGGCAGCGAAGCGATTCCGGCAGGGATCCCAATGACCATGCATTGGTTTTCTGGCCGAAGACCGTTATCTGAGTGCACGGTGAAGTTCCCTCAAGAGCCTTACTGATTGACTTTTTCGTGCAGGTTAAACCCGCAGCCAACTGGGTGAGAGTCACGTTCATGCGGCAATAGTTTCTTGGGGGGTTGCCTCGGTAGGTGATACCGCACGACGATTCCGAATCGTTGATATGGCTTAATCTTTGTCAAGCGGGCAGTAAGATTTGGTTCCGATTATTTCACGGTTCTGCTTCCGACCTTGCGCAATGGACTGTTGGGTTGGCGCGCGCAGCGTAATCAACGACGG
>JADLHS010000323.1 GCA_020848635.1 Limisphaerales bacterium | reverse complement strand
TCGCCTTGCGGCCCGGTCCATGTCTTCACCGCCCACCAGCCGAGGTGCATGGGGAGAAACATCCGGTCGCCGTCCGCGTTCGCGTCGTTGTGGATGTCAATGAACCGCTTGTGATCCCGGGTCGGATGATCCCACGCCCCCATCCGCGAGCGAACATACCAAAGGTGATGATGGAATGTGCTCATCTCCATGAGGGCTGGACGGTCGAGCCGCTTCCAGATCTCGAAGACGAACTTCGAGCCGTAGTGCCAGGCGTTCTGCCAGCCGCCGAGGATGTCCTCGCCGTCGAGGGCATCGAGATACATCATGTCGAACCCGCACTCGTTGAACGTCCGTGCCGTGGCGGCTGCTACGTCCGCGAGCATGTCCGTGTCGCCGTCCGGCACGAACAGGCCAAAACATTCCTTCAGGTGGTGAACTTTGGCCCCCTTTGCGTGCGGCGCCACGCGCGTGCCCCACGCCCCGCGCTGGCAGTTGGTGAAGGCGTAGGGCGCGGTCTGGCTGGCGCCCGAGAAGACGATGAGTTCATCGTCCACATGCAGCGTCGCGCTGTTGCGCACAAAGAAGCCGGTGGTGGCCGACAGGTTGGTCGTCGTTTCGGTGACGAACACCGAGGCCAGGTTGGTGCTGCCGTCGAGCGCTTCGGCCAGGGTGAACGTCGCGTCCTTGGCTAACCGCTGATCCGGGACGGGCGTCACCCAGGGGCATTTTTTGTCGATGAAGAACGCGTAGGTGTGCAGCCCGGCCTTGAGTCCGGCGGCGTGCAATTTGTCCACCACCGCCTTGAGACTGGCCCGGCCGTTGGGGTACGTTTTCGGATTCGGCTCGCAATCGCCGAAGCGGAACGAGCTGCCGCCGTGGAAATCAATCTGGTTCAGCCCCAGACTGCGCGCGAGTTTGATCCAATCGTCGGCCTTGTCCTCGGACATGTCCCCGAAATTGAAGAGGTAAGAGCCCTGGTTGATTTCCGCGTCCAGCGCCCAGGGCCCGCCAATGGGCGAATGGGGCAGGTCGGGCGCCGCGGTCACTACTTCCTGAATCACGCGGCGCAGATCGCTTTTGGGGCAGCCGATCAAAGCGACCTTCGCCCCGGCGAAGCCGAAGCGCGGATAGCAGCTCGCCTCCAACTGGCTCGACGCCCGTGGCAATTCCCGCACGTTCGTCTGAAGGTTCAACGCCAGCGCGCAGCCGGCAAACGGTTCCGCCTCCGCGCCTTTCAACTTCAGCGGCACATCCGCAAATACGAATTCCTCCACGCCCTCGCCGGTGACCGCGAGCACCTCCACCGTGACACTATGCTTCGCTCCGACAACTCGCAGCGCGGCAGTGACTCCCGTATCCGCGAACTCAAGAACCAGCCGGCCATCGGTGAGCTTGGCGGCGGTTGCCGCGAAGAATTTGCCCCCTTTCTTCACCCGCGCGAACGCCGTCGTGGGATTTTGCGCGGCGTAATTGATGCCGGAAGATTTGTCGGTGAATTCGAGGGTGTGCGCGTTGGTGCCGACCGTCAGGCGGAGCGCATTGCTCTCGACGGTGACGGCGGGTTTGCCGGTAACCCCTCCGGCGGCGATGAGTCGCGCGGCGGTGAGCAGGGTGATGGCAATGGAAAGGAGGCGAACAAGCGAAACATTCATGGGAGATGGATTTGTGGACTCAGCGTTACCAGGCGTTAAAGTATCCGCCGCCGGCCGCGGCCCAGTAGTTGGTCATTTTGCTGATGCTTTTCCAACTCACCGAACCATCGAGTAACAGGGTGTTGCCCCCCACGGCGCCGGCAGCCTTGGAGGTGGTCGGGACCGACATGTAAAGGAACGGAGAACCCCCTTGTTTGGCCGAGCCGCCCCGGCAGTGCGGCGCAATCACCCATAGGTCCGGCGGCGACCAGGCATTCAGGTCGCAGGCCAGGGTCAAACCGGGATTGTCGGTAAATCTCAGGGGCGAAACCCACCGTGGCGCCGGTTCCCCCGACCAACCCGTCGCGGGCTTCTTGTGGCCGCCGTTATAGCTGTAACCAATCACCCAGCCGATCCCGTGGTTGTAATACTGAAATGTGCTGCCGAGGCTCGGACAGGTGCTCATGTTCGTGGCGCTATACTGCTTTATAGCGTTGAAGGTGTTGGTGCTGATCCAGATCGTGTGGGTAAATCCGTCATCACGATTGCCTTGGGGGAGTTTGTCATTGTTATCTACACCATACATTTGCAGCGCGAGGCCCAATTGATGGAGGCAGTTTACGCAACCGGTGCGCCGGGCCTTTTCCTTGGCCGACGATAATGCGGGCAGCAGCATCGCCGCCAGGATGGCGATAATGGCGATGACGACGAGGAGCTCGATCAAGGTAAACGCCGCCCACCGTTTCCAGGTAGGCCGATGGGCAAAGGCGCGGGCGGTGGGTTCCAGCGCCAGCGGCTTTGCAGGGTTGCTGGCCGCCGCCGCGCGATTAGTCAACGCTTGTTTCATGGCTTGAAGTTTGGTTGAAGTGGTTGTGGGTTGAGATCATTACGCTGGTTCCAATGACGGACAAGAAGATTCGCACCACGACGAAGCTCCACCGGCCTAAGTTTGTTCATGCTTTTTTACTTCAAGATGGTGTTTTCGACGGTCAACAGTTTCACCGGCCCGAGCAAGCCGGACTCCACCAGCGGCGCATCCTGCTTCCACAGCCGCCAGCTCGTGAACGTATGGCGGCCGGTGGGGTTGGGTTTGCCCTGCTGCACCCATTGCGGCCACGACTTGAGGGTGCCGTCCGGTTTGCGGTCGCTGTCTTCGGGCAACTGCTCGTCGCCGATCATTCGATTGACCCACAGGTTGGTCACTTTCACTTCCAGCACATTGTCGCCGGTTTGCAGCGCGGCCGTCACCTCGACGCGGAACGGCGGCTTCCAAAGCACGCCGAGGTCCTTGCCGTTCAATCTCACTTCCGCGATCATCTCGACGTGGCCGAGGTCCAGAAAAAGTTGCGCGCTGGCAGTTGAGCGTTGGGCAGCGTTCGGTTGCCAGGCAAACGTCTTGCAGTAGGTCGCCGTGCCGCTGAAGTATTTTACGCCCGGTTCGCTGTGCTCAGGCCAGGAAATCAACGGATCAAACATGACCCGATCGGGCGCGCCGCAGTTCGGCTGGAAGCGGACCTCCCATGGTCCCGCCAGTTCCACGGGCGGTGGCCAGGCCGGGAAGGTGGCGGTGCGGGTCGTGCCGGACGCTGTCTTCAGTTCGTATCGTCCTGGTTGTCTAGCCTGCAAGCGCATGGCCTCGCCGGGGCCGGCAACCAGCTCGAACGCCGGAGGTGCATGAAGTGAGTGGCCATTGTGCGGCAAAACATCCTGACCATCACGGCTCACGGCAATGACTCGATGGGCGCGGCTGCTAGCGGTCGCTGGCTTGCGAAAGACAACGAATACCGAGCCGGCTGGCTCCAGCCATAATGGGAGAACCGTCCGTCCTTCGCGCGCTTCGTAAACCAACGGTTGTTGGATTTCCCCCGTGAGCGGATTCCAGAGTTCCGGCACTTTGCCGGTGACGCGAAATGAACAGGTCGCCCCGCACCAGTCATTGGAACGATTCGCGACGAAGTAGATATCCGTTTCGCCTGCGCGCCGATGGAGGTATCGCAAACTGGTATCGGCCTCAAAGTCCGGTCGCACCCCCATTTGCGCCAGCACGTTGGTGATGGCGCCGAAATCCGGGAATACATAAGCTGGTGGACGGTTTTGTTCCGGTACAGGAAACGGTTCCAAGCCGAGTGGACCCAGGTCCATCGCGGCGACCCAACCGGTGGCCGCCGCTGTGTTCTGCCATTGTTCCGGCCCGCTGACCGCGCTTTCCCAATGTGCGTCCGTCTGCACTTCCAGCCTCCCACCGTCGCGAAACTGCACGGACAGGACGCCGATCAGGCCGGCCGGGTTCGGCTCTTCATGCGCGTTGAAGGCGGCCACGGCAAGCAGGTTTGTCCCCGGCTTCAGCCAGCGCGCGACCTCGAAGCGAAATAGTTTGCTGGCGTCCACGCCCGCTCCGGCCCGCTCGCCATTGAGCCACACCTCCAGGCCGTTATCCGCGGTCAGGGCCAATTGCGCTGCGACGACTTCCCGCGTGGGGTCCAAAACCACCACCCGGCGAAAATACCGTTTGCCCGGTGGCGCGGCAATGGCCGGACTTCCTTCCGCATGCCAGATCCACCTGGCGTTCTTCACGGGACTGCCTGGCCCGACCGCGATCGGCGGAGTCCGGAAACT
>JADLHS010000322.1 GCA_020848635.1 Limisphaerales bacterium | reverse complement strand
CCCAGATGCCGTAACGGGTGCCGCGTTCGCGATTGCTGAACCACTGGCAGAGCGAAACCACGCTGGGAGCGGAGCCGATGGATTGAAACCAACCATTGAGTCCCCACAGGATCACGAAGCCGATGAACAGGTTCGTGTAGCCGAACGCGATGTTCACAAACGCGGAAAGCAACAGCGCCCAGGACATGAAACGCCGGATGTTGGCGTGATCGGCGAGGACGCCATTCACAAATTTTCCGACGGCGTAAACGTAAAGTAGCACAGAGCCAACGATTCCCATCTCCGAAGCCGTCAACACCCCAGCGTCCAGCAGCGGCTTCTTGGTGACCGACAGTCCGAGCCGGCAGGTATAGAAAAAAGCGTAACCGATGATCAGCGAGAGAAAGATACTCCAACGCTTGCGTTCGTAAAAACTGCGGATGGCGGCTGGGTCCGTGAGCAACGGTCGAATCGGGCCCGTTTTGAAATAAGTCAGAACGGCATTGATCATGAGTTGACCCCGCCAGTCTTACGTTTTGCGGGCGATCCGCAAAGGGATTGGTAAGGAACATCGTTTCGCGTGCTGCCGGGGGACAACTGCCGACCGCTGCCATTAGATGGCTCTTTGCGGCTACAGCCGTCAACGGCAATTACCACGCGTTCCAGTATTCTCCGCCAAAGTGCGATGACCAGTAGTTCGTCATTTTGCTGATGTTCTTCCAGTTCACCGAACCATCCAGCAGCAGGCGGTTACCGCCTTGAGCGCCCGTTTGTTTGGAAGTGGTCGGAGTTGCCGGGACAACGAAAGGGTCACCGGCTTGTTTAATCGCTCCGCCGCAGCCGTGGGGAGCAACCACCTATAGCCCTTTAAGAGTTCAGAGCTGTACGAGTGTATTGAAGCCGCCGTAGGCGATGTGTTTGCAGTCAATAATCTTGCTTTCCAGGCGCATCAGTTTGCGCTAAAATTTACCGACCGGTTTATCTCCCCGCCCGCAGCGACGGAGAAACAGTAAAAATGAAAACAGTAAAAATGCAACCGACCCAAACGCAAAACTTCGGATACCTCCAAACCGCCACACCAAAAGCTGAACCATCACCCTCAACTCACCTCCGAAAGGCAGTTTTCGGAGGCTCCCTGTTGACCGCCCCCTTTATCAAATTCAAGGCGATGTTGCTTCTGGAGTTCACTCTGCTGCTCGCGGCCCACGGTCAGGAAGCACGGTTCTTCCGGCTGGCGGGCCCGGTGGCCAGCGCCATCACCGGGTTCAGTGCGGACGGTTACATGACCTGGACCAACGCACCGACCAGCGCCACCTTCACCGTCCAGACGGCAGTGACGCTGGTCGGGCCAAGCAATTGGGTGGACTACATTCAAGTGCCCGTCACCAACCCGGCTACCACGAATCAGCTTTTTGATCCCAACCCGCCGGCGGGCATGGCATTCATTCCCGCCGGCAGCTTCACGATGGGGAACACATTCAGCGGAGAGGGCGTTAGTTCTGAACTCCCGTTACACTCCGTGTATGTGTCTGCGTTTTACATGGACCGGTATGAAGTAACGAAAGCGTTGTGGGATGATGTGTATCAATGGGCGATAAATCACGGTTACAGTTTTAATAATCCGGGTCTGGGGAAATCGGCGGACCACCCGGTTCACACGGTCGCTTGGTATGACACGGTGAAGTGGTGCAATGCGCGGAGCGAGAAAGAGGGATTGACGCCCTGCTACTACACCGAGGCCGGATTGACGACCGTTTACAAGACCGGGTCGGGCATATCCTACCCCTACCCGAAATGGAATGCGAACGGGTATCGGTTGCCGACAGAGGCGGAGTGGGAGAAGGCCGCGCGGGGCGGGGCGAGCGGGCGGCGGTTTCCGTGGGGGAACACGATTACGCACAACCAGGCGAACTATGACAGTTGGGAATTCTACGCCTACGACATCAGTTCCACGCGGGGCTTCCACCCCGCTTTTGCGACGGGCAGCCAGCCTTATACGAGTCCGGTGGGCTCTTTTGCGGCGAACGGGTATGGGCTTTACGACATGTCCGGCAATATCTGGGAATGGTGTTGGGACTGGTATCGAGACGATTGGTATGTCTGGCCTGGTGCGACTCAGAATGATACGCGGGGTCCGACGACACCCGAGGGCGGGCGTGTGCTGCGCGGCGGCAATTGGCTCACCCTGGCCGCCTACGCGCGGTGCGCCACCCGCGGCAGCGCCGGGGTGTTGGGTACTACCGGCAACCAGTTTGGCTTTCGGTGTGTGAGGGGGCTTTAATTTCTGCTTTTTAATCTCCGACACTGTTGCGGTAGGGGTATAAATTCACGAGGCGAAACCAATGAAACAAAAAAAGCTCCCCTGGACCGGCTCGGTTGTGCATTCAGTTCTGGTCTGCTTGCGTTGAATCGGGACCGGAGGCGTGGTGGCGGCCTGCTCAGAAACGGAAATCCGCGGCCACGATGAAGTTTCTTCCGATCGGTTTCCTCGAAAACCTTCACGCGGTCGAATTTCGGACCGGGATAATTTGTGGTGGGAAAATGAGTGTGCGATTCGACGACGAAGAGTCGCCCGCGCCGGTCAATGGCCACGCCAACTTCCGCCGCCGGCATAGGGAAGGCAACATCAGCACCGTTATTCAAATGATCCGGCTTGGCAGGTTCATGGTCATGCGTTGAAGGATGAATCAAGCCACCGCAAATGTCGAACCGTGAGAACTCGATGGGTGGGACTGGAAGTGGCGGTCACCTGGTCGGGTTCTTAATCGTAATCGTAAGAGGCATTTTCAAAACCCCGGGTTAGTTTGGATAATTCACGCATTTGATTGAACAGGATTGGGTGCGGCGAGTCTGCTCCACATGGCCGACCTCACGACGATCTTCCACCAACTGCAAGCCAGCTTTTCCCCGCGCTCGAAGCGGAACTGGGCCTGCTCTCCGCTCTGGGCCGCTTCACCCAGGCTTACGAATGGTGCGGCAACGGCTGCCCGCCCTTTCCGCGGGGCTGGCTGGCCCACGCCTTCATCGCCAAGAGCATCTATCAGTTTCCCACCACCGGCGCGCTCATTGACGCGCTCAAGTCCCGCCCGCTGTTGCGACAGCCCTGCGGTTGGGACAGCGCCGGTGAAATCCCCAGCGAACCCACCTTCTCCGGCGCTTCAAACAGTTTTCCGACCACCAGTTGCCGCAGCAAATCCACGCGCACATGGTCAAGACGCACGCCGGCCCGACGCTCGTCGGTCACGTCAGCCGCGATGCCACAGCCTCGAAGCCCCCCCGAACGGCCCGCACACAAACCTGCGCCCGCAGTCACGTCACCCCGCAAACGGGGGCGGCCCAACCGGGGCGAGGTGCGTGCACCCGCGTCCCTCAAGCGCGCGGAACTCCAGCCCGCCCGCCCGCTGGCCGAGAACCTGGCCGACCTGCCGGCCCGTTGCGACGTGGGTTGCAAACGCAACTTTGGCGGTATGGTGATGTTTGCACCGGTACTCCTGGAGCGTTCCACCGACGCATCTACGTTTATCACCATGAGACAGAGCTTGACGGGTGTGCCGCCCAGTGGGGCCGGCGCTTTGTTATAGGCGGGATACTCGTCGGCAAGCATGATGTGGCTGCCGTTGACCATGATTTCGGCGTGGCCGATCTTGCCGGATTCCGGGTCGGTGAGCCGGTAGAGTTCCACAGCACCAAAGGCTGCCTTGTAAAACTCGATGGCTTTCGCAGCGTCTTTGACTGCGAGACTCGGTATCATGGGAGGATCATCGGTTGGTTTCTTGTTCATAGCGCGGACTGGATGGTTGTTGAATTCTCTATCTGATCAGCTCCTGCGCGCTTCACAACTGCAAGGGAGAGAGGTTGTGACGGACGAACCAAAGTTCTGGCGGTGGCACGGCATGTATTCGATTTTTTGCAATAACCCCCCCCTTATATCCTCACGCGCCGGGGCTGTCATTTGGAAAAACGCGAACATTGTTTCCTGCCGCACCGCCCCAACGTCACTCGTTGGTGAACGTGTAGCTGCCGGAGCCAACGACAAACACAGCTTTGCCCGATTGATAACACAAAAAGCTCACGCCATCAGATTTGATCGGGTGCCGACCGCTCTCCCGGATGCGGCTCAAATCCTTGCCTGGGATAAACACGGTCGCTGTCGCGCCGACCGGAATCCTGACGCGGAGTTTGAACCGGGCGTCGTGTTGTTCCCATTCACTAACCACGGTGCCGCGAACTGACTTGTAGCTGGCCTTGACCCACTTCAAATCACCGACCGGCTCAGGTTTGATGATGATGCGGTCGAAGCCCACGGCATCGGGCGCGGGTTGAATGCCCGCCAGCGTTTTGTAAAACCATTCGCTCACCGAGCCGAACATCGGATGATTGTGCGAATACGTGTTGTCACTGAATTCCCAATGTTCCCAGAGAGTCGTCGCGCCCCGCTCCAGCATGTAACCCCAGCCGGGGAAAGTTCGTTGATTCGCGATGTCATAAGCCACATCCGCGCGGCCCGCATCGCTTAGGGTGGCCAGCAGGTATTTTGTGCCGAAGATGCCCGTGGTGAGATGTTCGTCGTGCGCAGCGATGTTGCGCATCAGAACGTCCAGGGCACGCGGTCGTTCATCCAGAGGAACAAGCCCGTGGTAAAGCGCGAACGCCTGCGCCGCTTGCGTGGCAATGTCGTAATGCCCCGTGCCTGGCTGGAGGAATTTGCGGTTGAACGCGGTCTTGATTTGTTCGGCCCGGGTTTCAGCTTCGGCCGCATCAACCGACCGTCCCAGAACCCGCGCCATTTGTGCGAATAGCTTGACGTTCAAGTAATAGAACGCCGTGCCAGTGAGGGCGCGCGGTTTCGGCGCGAGACTTTCGTGGTCGCTGATGCCGTTGTCGAGCAGACCATCCACCGCGCGCGTATGCAGCAACGCGATCCAGTTCTTGGTGGCTTCGTATTGTTCCGCGATCAGCCGCTGCTCACCATAGTATTGGCGAAGCTGCCAGAGCAACAGCGGTTGCGCGGTGCCCCAGCCAACCGGCCCGGCACCTT
>JADLHS010000321.1 GCA_020848635.1 Limisphaerales bacterium | reverse complement strand
ATTCCGAAATTCTGCAACGCCTGAAATACCGGCGTGCCGTTCCGCTTCACTTCGCCCGCAACCTCCTCGTACTGCAGGTCGTCAATCAGTCCCTGCTCCTTGACGAGCGACAACAGCGGGTTTGAAATTTCTTCGGCCATATTGGTTGCGCGTCAAGCCTTGCCACCGTCCGCACCGACCGCCGCCGCCAGTTCGAGTTCCTGCAATTTCTGCTGAATCGTGACCGGGTCCTGCGACTTGGTGATGACTTCCTCGCGCGCGATCATGCCGGCCATGTATTTTTCCAAGAGGAAACTATCCAGGGTCACCATGCCGTACTTGGCGCCGGTCTGAATGTCCGACTGGAGCCGGAATGTCTTGTTATCGCGAATGAGCGCCGCAATGGACGGCGTGTTGATCATGATTTCAAAAATGGCGACCCGGCCCGGCTTGTCCACGCGCGGAATCAACAACTGCGAAATGACCGCCCGCAAGACGGTGGAGAGCTGGATGCGAATCGTTTCCTGCTGGTTTACCGGAAAGGCGTTCACCAGACGGTCAATCGTTTTGGCCGCGCCAGTGGTGTGCAGGGTACCGAAGACCAAGTGGCCGGTTTCCGCGGCCGTCACGGCCGCTTCGATGGTTTCCAAGTCGCGCATTTCACCCACCAGCACAATGTCCGGGTCCTGCCGCAATGCACGCCGCAAACCCTCGGCAAAGTTCGGCACGTCCACGCCAATCTCGCGTTGGGTCACCAGCGCCTTCTTGTGTTTATGATAATACTCGATCGGGTCTTCAATGGTGATGATGTGCGCCTCATCGCGCTCCTCGTTGATGATGTTGAGCATCGAGGCCAGCGTCGTGGTCTTGCCGGAACCGGTCGGGCCCGTCACCAACACCAAACCGCGGGGCAGGTAAAGCAGTTCCTTCGCGGAAGGGGGAATGCCAATCTGCTCCATCGTGAGCAACTTGCTGGGAATTTGCCGCAGCACCATGGCGAAATTCCCCTTTTCCTTGAACACGCTGACGCGGAACCGCGCCATCTCCCCGAACGCGAAACCGAAATCCGCCCCGCCCCGCTCGCGCACATGCTGGATGTGATCCTCCGAGGTGATGCTGCGCATCAACTCTTCCGCGTCCTCCGGCCGGCACAGCGGGCCTTCCACGCGATGCAGAATACCATGCACCCGGATCGTCGGCGGCACCCCCACACGGATGTGAAGATCGGAAGCGCCTTCCGACACCACCAACTGCAACAGATCGGACATCGAATATGCCATGCGTAAAATCTCCGGTTCTCTCGATTGGACAAAGCTATTTAATTATCGTCACCCACGGTCGCCCGAATGACTTCATCGGGCGTGGTCAGTCCGGCGAGAACCTTCCGGACCCCGTCCTCGCGCAAAGTGCGCATCCCCATCTCGCGCGCCCGCGCGCGCAGCACGGAAGTCGGCACCTTGTCGTAAATCAACTTGCGGGCGTCGTCATCAATGACAAACACCTCAAAAATGCCCATCCGGCCGCGGCAACCCGTGTTGGAACAATTCTCGCACCCCTTGCCTTTCCGGTAGGTCGCCTCGGGGTTGGTCGCCGGATCAATCCCCAGCGCTTTGAGTTCCGAGTCGGGCGGCACCCAGGGGGCGCCGCATTTCTTGCAAATTTTTCGCACCAGGCGTTGAGCCAGCAGCGCGCGGGTGGACGAGGCCACCAGGAATGGCTTCACGCCAATGTCAATCAAGCGCGTCACCGCGCCCGGAGCATCGTTGGTGTGGAGGGTGGAGAATACCAAGTGACCGGTCAGCGACGCGTTGATGGCGATGGACGCCGTCTCAATGTCGCGAATTTCGCCGATCATTATGATGTTGGGCGCCTGCCGCAGAATGGCGCGCAACGCCCCGGAAAACGTCAGGCCCACTGCTTCACTGACCTGCACCTGATTGATGCCGGCCAGCACGTATTCCACGGGATCCTCAACGGTAATGATCTTGCGATCCGGCCGGTTAATGAAATGGAGACAGGAGTAGAGCGTTGTCGTCTTGCCGGAACCGGTCGGCCCGGTGACTAGAAACAGGCCGTCGGGCAAGCTGATCAGTTTTTCGATCACCTGTTGGTCATCCGACAGGAAGCCCAGTTCCGCCAAACCCACACGCAACCCCTCCTTGTCCAGAATACGCATGACGATGGACTCGCCGTGATTCGTCGGCAGGCACGAGACGCGCAAATCAATCAACTTATTGGCGCCCACGCTGGTCTGGATGCGACCGTCCTGCGGAATGCGGTGTTCCGCAATGGACATGTTCGATTGAATTTTAAGCCGCGCGATCATGGCCGCCTGCAGGCGCTTGGGCGGGCTTTTCATCTCGTGCATCATTCCGTCAATGCGGTAACGCAAACGAAATCGTTTCGCCAGCGGCTCGAGGTGAATGTCCGACGCACGCATCTTGAACGCGTCCGTGATGATCTGGTTCACCAGACGGATCAGCGGCGCATCCCCTTCCACGGTGGCGGCATCCCCACCCGTGGCGATGTCCCCCTGTGGCATGGCGATCTCGACTTCCCCCTTGGTGATCTCCTGGATCATGTGATCCACCACGGAGTCGCCCCGCCCGCCATAGTATTTGCCCAAGGCAGCCTCGATGTCCGGCTCGGACGCCACCTGCAAGACAATCTCCGTATGCAACAAATGGGTCAGCGAATCAATCGTGGCGAGATCGGAGGGATCGGCTATGGCCACAGTCAGCGTGCCATCATGTTTGTAAACGGGAACGACCCGGTATTTCTTGGCAATGTGGCGCGGAATGGCGGCGATGACTTCATCCTCGACCTTCATCCCGGAGAGTTGCACCACCTCCGCGCCGAAATGCGCGGCTTTGGCCTGGGTTACATCCGCCGGGCGCACAATCTTGTTGGCGACCATGTAATCCACCACGCCCACGCCGGCGGATTGCGCCTCCTGCTGCGCCAAGGCCACCTGATCCGGGGTCACGAACCCCAGGTCGGTCAGCATGTCTACCAGATAATCGTCTTTCTCAGCCACAGTATTCAAAGCTCCACGGAGTTTGAGCGTGGAAACTAGGGCGCAGAGTAGTCGCGGGCGCCGCGCTGTGTCAAATGCGGACAAGACGCCAGCGGATTTATTTTTCCAACGCCGATCAATCCCATCGTGGTTTGCTTGCCTGAAAGTTTTTCCAAATGAGCGTAGATGCACATAGGCGGATGTTTTTCAAAAATTGAAAGGCCGCTTAACCCTGGAAAGCAGCGTTCCTATTTCAAAGAGAATCCAGGGCATTGATCGGGACAAATTGTCCGTTCATAAGTCGCATCCCATGGACACTCCGCTGTCACTGCCGTGGCAAAATCGTGCACTATTTGGCAGGAACCTCTGCGTTAATCGTTGGCGTCAAGCTGCGAAGACCGACTGCCCTTTGCCGATTGCATCCCAAGGTGACTATTCGCAGCCGGCCAGGATTCAGTTGGCAATCTTTCTGCGTTAGCTCGTCAAAGTATGTTGTACCATGGTGACGCAATGCGGGAGAGGATCACAGCTCTCACTTCAATTCTGTGCGGAATTCTGGCCGTACTGTCTTGCCCCTCCCATTTGCAGGCTGGCAGCGTTACCCTGGCTTGGGACCCATCGCCTGACGCCAGCGTCGTGGCGTACCGAGTTTACTACGGCCCAACCAGCCGCAGTTACACCAACTCCATCCAAGTCGGCAACGTAACCAATGCCAGCATTGTCGGGCTGGTTGATGGGGCGACTTATTACTTTGGCGCCACCGCCCTGGACGGCTCCGGGCTCGAAAGTGACTTTTCCAACGAGACGCTTTACTCCGTTCCCATTCCGCTTGGCAACCAGTCGCCCACGCTCACCGCGCTGGCCAATATCACGATCAATGAAAGCGCCGGCTTGCAAACCGTCAATCTCGCCGGCATCACCTCCGGCGCCACGAATGAAGCCCAGACGCTCACTGTCACCGCCACCTCCAGCAACCCGGGCTTGATCCCCAATCCCACCGTCAGTTACACCAGTCCGAACCCCACCGGTACCATCGCCTTCACGCCGGTCGCCCTCGCCTTCGGGTCTGCCACTCTCACCGTCACCGTCAACGATAGCGGCGCCAGCAACAACATCGTCACCCGCTCTTTCACGGTCACAGTGAACTCCGTCAACCAGTCGCCCACGCTCACCGCGCTGGCCAATATCACGATCAATGAAAGCGCCGGCTTGCAAACCGTCAATCTCGCCGGCATCACCTCCGGCGCCACGAATGAAGCCCAGACGCTCACT